>CAZRPX010000097.1:0-1520 GCA_964602085.1 uncultured Gammaproteobacteria bacterium | reverse complement strand
GTAAAATTACAAAGTAATTTGTACATTGCGGGTATAGTTTAGTGGTAGAACGAAAGATTTCCAATCTTCCGGCAAGGGTCCGATTCCCTTTACCCGCTCCAAGGTTTGAATTTAGCGAAAATATATTTGAGTAAATACAAACAAGAAATAAGTCGAGAGAAGAATTAAACTTTCTTTTTTAGTAATAGTATTTTTGCTTTTGGCAAAAAAGAAAAATAAAACTAAGTTAAGAATTAGAAAAATAAGGCTAATTGTGTAACTATTGTTAACAATAATTTCTTTTTTGTAAATAAATCCCAAAAACCCGAGTAAAAAAGTATTAAAAGATGCCGAGCCAATATAGTTACCAAAAGCAACTTGGTTGTTTTTCATAATCGCTGACCTGACAATTAGAGATAATTCAGGAATATTTGTTCCTAGGCTGGTGATTAATAAACTAATTATAAATGGAGAGAGCTGGAGTATTTTTGAAAAATACAAAGTTTGTTCAACGATAAAATGGCTGGAAGTAAAGATAACAATTATTCCAAAAATTATTTTTAAAATTTCTGGAGTTATCTTTGATTTCGATTTAGAAATTGATTTTATGCTGGTTATTAATTTATTTTTATTTTGAATATTGATAAGTAAAAATATAAATAAAATCAAGGCTAAAAGGTTGTCTATTTTGGTAATTTTCCCGTCCATAATCGATAATACTGGTAAGGCGATAACTAGCAATGAAGCTAACAGATTGAATTCTTGAAATTCTGGAGTAATTTTTATTGATTTACTGGCTAATCCTAGCAGAGGGATTATTAACATAAAGATTACAATTGAGGCACCAACAAGGTTGCCGATATAGACTTCGGGATCGTTTTTAATGATTGAACTAATCCCTATAGACAATTCCCCAATAGAAGTAAAGAATCCTAATACTAAAAAAGATAATACAAAAGAGGATGTTTTTAGTTGATGAGATATTTTTTCAACTGATTTGATGGCTAACCCAGAACCAATCCAGACTCCAAGAAAGGATAAGACATAGACAAGTAGGTGGTTAATCATAAAAACAGTTTAACATTTATCTAAACAATGGAATTGTGGATTTTTACAATTTGGGAAATATTTTCGGTTGGTTTTAGATTATCTGTAGGAGTGGGATATTTATTAATTTTGGGGTTTTTTATGAAGGGGGTTAGCGAGTTGATAATGGTTTTGGCGGTGTAAGTTAGAGTGGGCGTTTTAGTATTAATTCTATTTATGACAAAAAAGTCTACATGATGAGGAGCTTCTTTTAGTTCCCAGCCAGATTTACTGATTCTTGACTCAATATCTTCCTTGCCCCTGTTTTGAACCAACCAATTTAAATAATCAGATATGTTCATGTTTGGCAAAATAAAGGCCTTGATTACTAAAATATTTTTATTTAGTGAATCAATATATTGTTCTAGTTTTGACCAACCACTCATTTCAATTTGACAATAAATTATAGGTTTGGGCTGATTAAAAGCTTGTTCAAAACTTTTTTTGGGAAGGCC
>CAZRPX010000096.1:0-1558 GCA_964602085.1 uncultured Gammaproteobacteria bacterium | reverse complement strand
CTGTCAAACCTGAAACTAACAATGCCACTTCATCACCAAATTCTAAGGCTATTTCATCAACGGTAATTTTAGTGTCTTCAATACAATCGTGAAGCAATGCCGCCAAAACTGCTTCTTGGCCAATATTCAATTGGGCTACTACTTTAGCAATCCAAGCCGGGTGAGATTCGTACAGCTCACCTGAGTACCTTAGTTGTGCTTGGTGTGCCTTCGACATGAAATCATAGGCTTTTTTGACAACAAACTTATCGAAATCAGGTTTTTGAGAAATAGTATTTTCCAGGTCATTCCAATAATTCTCATTAAAGGATAAATCTAGTGCCATATACTTAAATTCTTTGGGCAAAAACTAACAATCGCTTCCAATTAGTTCCAATTGGCCAACAAGTCTGTAAAATTAATACTTCTTTGCTACTGTCTGAATAAGTTAAATATTCAAACTCTTTTGCAGTTACAATTTTTTTCATATAAACTGTATATTCAATAACACTACCTTGATAATTTATCAGAATTTTATCATCTTTATCGAGTTCTCCTAATAAATAAAACACGGAATTTTTTCTCATAGTTTGAATTGATTGTTCGGTCGAGTGAGCAAACAAATAGGTCATCGACCCTTTTCCGCTTCCCGGTAGAGCGGAATAATTTGAATGAGCTACTTTGTTATTCTTCAACACCTCTAAATATTGATTTTTATCTACAGGAGAAACATCGGCAACTATCTCAGTCTTGGCTCCAATTTTAGGTATTTCAATTTTAAACTCATTATTTTCTTGCGATTTTACTGGTTCTTCATTTGTTATAGTTGGAGTTGTCTTAGGTGTCGGGAAAGTCTTGTCAAAAGTATTATCCTTAAAATAAGTATTTTTATTTATCTGTTTATAATTCAACCAACTATTAAATAGTGGTTGATACAAATAAATGAGTAAAAATGTTGATGTCAAAACAATCGATGTCCCTAGGTTAAAAAACAATTTTTTATTACCACTCAAATTATGGAAAATTATTCCCGATTTATCTCTAATTTTGACACTTCTTTTTTTAGGAGTAGCTCTAATAAAGTCAAACATTATCTAATTAAAGCACAAATACAGACTATTTGACAAAGACAGGATAATCCACTAAGATACTTACTCATTGTATTTTATAAATATAATCTAAACAAAAATGAGCCACAAAAAATTATTGACAAAAGAAGGGTATTCTCAGTTAACTCAACAATTGGTCGACCTAAAAAAGAAACAAGATCATTTGATTACTCAAATTGAAGAAGTTGCTCAGCCCGACGAATCAGGCGAAGACGGCTTAGTAACCCAACTTAAAGAGGAGTTAGAGCTCACAAATGGAAAAATTGACGAAATTGAAGAAAGCTTGGAAATTAGTGAAATTATTAGTGATAAAGTGAGTACTGACTCAATTCAGGTTGGTTCAAAAGTTAAAATTAAAGTCTCTTCTTCAACTAAAGAGTTTTATATTGTCAGTCAGCTTGAATCAGATCCTTTGGCCAACAAAATTTCTGATCAATCTCCGTTGGGTAAAGCTTTAATTGGCAAAAAAA
>CAZRPX010000095.1:0-1564 GCA_964602085.1 uncultured Gammaproteobacteria bacterium | reverse complement strand
ACGGCTTAGGACCGTGTGGGGAAACCCATGGAGGTTCAAGTCCTCTCTGCGGCACAAAACACTAGTTCTTTCGACTTAAATATAATCCGGTTTCGGTGTTAACCAAAATCTCTTCTCCAGTTTTGATAAAAAGTGGCACTAATACTTTTAACCCAGTATCTAAAATAGCCTGTTTTGTGGCATTTGTAGCCGTATCACCCTTCACTGAATTTTCGGCTTCAACGACCTTAAAGGCAATTGTTTTTGGAAGACTAATTCCTACCGGATTTTCATCATAAAATTTAATTCTATAAAGAAGTCCTTCTTTTAAATAGACTTTATCACCCCCAATTATTTCTACTGAAACTGAATATTGTTCAAAGGTTCTTGGTTCAATAAAAACGTAATTTGCTCCGTCAAAATAAGAATATTCTGCTTCATGAGTATCAACCATTACTTCTTCAACTTTTTCTCCAGATTTATAAGTATATTCAACAATTCTACCTGAATACAGGTTTTTTAATTTTGTTCGATAAAACGCTGATCCCTTGCCAGGACTAACAAAAGAAGTGTCCACAATCATATGTGGTTCTTCTTGAAATAAAATATAAATACCCCTTTTAAATTGTGATGTTGATATAACTCCCATAGGCTTGATTTTAGCACAAAAATTTTTAATTCTGTCCTTCTAAAAGCTATTTACTACTTACTAAACGACCAATTGAGACCAAAAAAAATCCCAGAGCATGCTTTTAGAGGAGCCACCCCAGGATCTAAGGAGTACTATATCAAAATATTATAAACATGTCAAGTATGCAGATTAGATACACACATAAACACAATTAGTCAGATTAAAATTTACCTTCTTCCATTTCTTTAATAAACTGGTTTACCCCTCTTGCCCAAGATCCATTTGAACTCGGACAGTATTTAGACATAATTAATTCTGGAGTATTTAAGCCTTTGTCAAAATATTCTCTTTTTAAATACTCGGCATAACTTTTTAATGACAACTCATAACTATCAAAAGTTAAGGTGCCTCTTTTATGAATTCCATATCCCCAACAGTTATGTGACCCTTCTGGAATTTTTTTACATAAATTAGACTCTTGCTGAGCAATAGCTACTATCCAATAATATTCAAAACCATAATCTTGGGATAATTTAAATATTAAATCTGAATAGGGAACTAGGGGTGATTTATATTTTTCTAAATATTTTTTGATAATTAATGGTCTAGCATCATCACCAGAAACACTCTCAAAAATATTTATTTCTCTTTCTTTTTGAAAGTCACTAGTAATCATCAAATTTATTGAATTGTCGTCAACCACTCCTAATACTTTTTTATTACCCGTTTTACTTAAATAAAATGATTCACCTAAACCGACGAAAATTCCCAATATTAGCACGGTTAATAAAGAAAAGAATATTTTTGTTTTTCTAAAAAATTTTTCCATTTACATATTCATGTTATCATAAGCTCACTTATGAAACCAAATTCATCAATCCAAAAACTTAAGGATAAAACATTCGTCTTAGACCTTAAAATTGACAAAAAAGATATTCAAAAAGAATATCAAAC
>CAZRPX010000094.1:0-1659 GCA_964602085.1 uncultured Gammaproteobacteria bacterium | reverse complement strand
TTCAAAAATAAAATCCGTCTATACCCCAGAAAATATAAAATTTGGCCAAAGATATTTAGGAACCAACAAGCCCTATCATGGTTTTACTAGTAAACAACTAAGTGACTTATCCAAAAGAATTTATAAAGAAAACAATTTATCTCCAGATCAAATCGTTGAGCTACTCAATTCCCTTTATCAAAATGGAGTTAGTTACACCGAAATTGTTCTAGGACCTATGATTTTATCTCTCTCCTCAGAAACGCTAAAAAATTTCGATCCAAAAAATTTAGATCTATGGCTAAACTATACTTGTGGCTGGGCAGAAAATGATGTTTTATGCCAATCAAATTTTTCTGCTGAAAATATTTTAAACCGTTGGACTGATTGGAAAAAATGGCTCAAAGAGTTTAACAAAAGTTCCAATATTAACAAACGTCGTGCCAGTTTGGTTTTACTAACAAAAGCTCTTCGTCAATCAAACGATTCTCGTCTTTCAAAATTAGCTCTTGAAAACATTGAAAACTTAAAAGGGGAGAAAGATATTTTAATTACTAAAGCAGTTTCTTGGCTTCTTCGTTCTTTGACTACTTTTCATAAAGATGAGGTTTTAAAATATTTAGAAGATAATAAAGATTCTTTACCCAAAATTGCTTATCGTGAAGCTCTCTCCAAAGCCCTCACTGGCCGTAAATACGTCAACAAATCCAAATAAGTTTAAATTTTAAGACTTCTACTTTTATTAAGGGGAGATGCCCCACAACAGTGGGGTAGAGTATTAAAAAATTTAACAATTTAGTTTAAACAATAATTACTTTGCGTTGTAATAAATTTTATAATTAATTTATAATTAATTTATAATTAATGTATAATTAATGTATAATTAATGTATAATTAATCATTATTATATTGGTAAATTATGAATCCTTTATCCACTTTTTTCATCACATATAATGCGCTTTCAGGTTCAAAATATGAAGTAAGTTTCAATGATACAAAAGACGATATTAAGTTTAAAAAAAAAATAGGCATAATTTTTTTTATAATATTAGTTGTTATCCCTATTTGGTTAACGGTCTCCTCTATTGTTCTACCTTTATTTTTGGGTCGCGGAGAAATTAATTTAGAATATTTATTGTATTCAGTAATAGGAGTTTGGTGTTTCTTTTATATGTACTCGATATCCCCTTATACCCAAAAAAAAGAAAATTACAAAATTGATATCAATGATGATATAAAAATATGGTACAAGGATAAAGAAGTGAAATTTAGGTATATTATAAATAAAAATGGGAAAATCGACTTTGAAGATACAGTCAATAAACAGCTGTGCATTTCTTATAAAGATGGATCGAAAATGAGTAAAAGAATTAAGTACCAAATTGTAAATTATATTGCTATGATCTTGACCAGATGTGAAATTATGGACAAACAATATCTAGTAATCAATTAATTTTTTACACTTATTACAATTTTTATTTAATAAGATTGGTGTGTTTTTTTAGAGAAGTATAAAGTAAATAATATTTTACCCACTTTTTTAATCTGGTATTAGCCCAAACAATGGAGGGGCTTAATATCTTCCTTCCACAAACGTCAACGCCATACCAATAGCGTTTCCTCGGCCGGTTCGGCCGATTCGATGAATATAGTCTTCGTAATTATTGGGCTTGTCGTAAT
>CAZRPX010000093.1:0-1855 GCA_964602085.1 uncultured Gammaproteobacteria bacterium | reverse complement strand
TTGAAAACTTAGTGTTAGTGGCTGGACATTATGAAGGTTTTGATCAAAGAGTTAGCGATTATATGGTAGATGAGGAAATATCGATTGGTGACTATGTATTGACTGGAGGAGAAATACCCTCTATGGTAATTATTGATAGCGTAGTGAGATTACTACCGGGAGTCTTGGGAAAAGATAAGTCGAGTGAAATAGAAAGTTTTGGTGAACAAGAGATTGGAGGTAAAATTGTTAGAACTATTGAATATCCTCAGTACACCAGACCTCAAAATTTTTTGGGGATGAAAGTACCTGAAGTACTAATTAGTGGTGATCCAAAAAAAATAAAAGAATGGCAAATGGAACAAACAAAAAAATATTTAAAATAAGGATACCGACAATAAAACAATCCCAACTAAGGCCATGACTAAATATTCGACTACTATTGATAAATTCAGGTCGCCACGGCGATAATGGTGGATGATACTCCAAAGAAAATAACTAGCAGCCATAAAATAGACAACTAGTCTTTGTCCGTGAGAACTAATTGGAATAAAAAAATAGACAACTAAACCAACCAAAAATACTAATGCTAATAATAAATATTCGAGAGGTTTCTGCTTTATTTCTTTTGGAATGATCATTTAAAAAATAGCTCCTTGTCTTTGATAGAGCATAAATAAAAAGATAATTAATAAAAACCCAATATGACTAATATTAGACCCGGTAAGCCGATTGATTCCACCTTTTAGGGTAAAATAACCATCTATAAAAAGGACACCTATCACAAGGGCAAAGATGATAGCCCCGACAATTTTATTAATTGTTAGAGGGTTAATATAATTTGATTTTTCTTCTGAAAGAATTTTTGAATTTTGGGGTGATACTGTTTCGGGTTGAAGCTGTTTGGTGGTCTCTTGTTGGGAAGCGATACTAGTAACGGGAAGTCCAAAATGTTGAACAACAAGAGTAGTTTTGATGCCGCCAAGAGTACCATTGACAACACCAATACCAATTTCTTGATATTTGGAGTTGATAATATTTGCTTTATGAGTAGGCGAATTCATCCAGCCTTCCATGAGGGATTCGGTGTCATAAAAATCTCTGGCTAAATTTTCACCGGCAACTGTATATTGATAGCCAGCTTCTTTAAAAAAATCCCAAGGGGTAGTCCCTGTTGGGGAAGTATGGGCCCAATAATTATGAGCAAACATATCATTGGCTTTGTCGGTGGCCGATTTTGATAATACCGAACTATATTTGAGAGCTGGTAAGCCATTATTTTGTCTTTGAAGATTGGTTTGAGTCAAGACCTTTTGAGCAGTAATTTCTGAAGAATAACCAAGAACCCCCGGTTTGACTACCCCAACAAATTTTATGATTTCTTGATTTATTAAATAAAATCCAACCAAAAATAATAAAAATCCTGTCTTTAAAATCTGGGCACGATAATTGTTTTTCTCTTGAGGGATAAAATAATACGATAATTTAGACTTCACAGTATCAGTATAAATTATTTTATTTTTTTTAGAAGTACAAATTTTTTGATTGGAGTTAAATTAAGCAAAATTGATAAAACTAAAAGTCCAAGAAAAATACCAGAAAGATCAAAAAAAACATCTCTAATAGTGGCAGTGCGACCGATAATAAATGATTGGTGAAATTCATCACTTAGAGCATAAATAAAACTTATAAAAATAGATGAAAAACAATTATTGGTGGCATAAAAAATTAAAATCGACAAAACACCGTATTCGGCGATATGAAAAAATTTTAGAATAATAAACCGCCACCAATAGGAATTACCTCCGATACCCGTAGTTTGACGAGAAGAAAAATAAAAAATTACGCCCATCCAGACAATTGACGGTAAAAATCG
>CAZRPX010000092.1:0-1879 GCA_964602085.1 uncultured Gammaproteobacteria bacterium | reverse complement strand
AAATCAAAAAAAGCTAGATTTATTGGTTAATTTCGTATACAATACACGCTATGGCGACCACCTTAAATCTTTCTAAAATCAAGCAGACACTTCTTACTCAAGCCAAAAAACTTCACTATCTTACCAACGATGAAATTTTAGTTCAAATTCCCGAACCCGAAAAACACCTTGAAGACGTTGACAATCTTTTTGATTTTCTTTTCGAAAGAGGAATTGACGTTTTCGACAAAGTCGAATCAAAAGAAGTTTTGGAAACTGAAAGAGCCAAGACCAATTCTTCCGATCTTCTAACTCTTTTAGTTCAAAAAAACAATGTCGATTCCGTTCGCATGTACTTAAAAGAGATAGGAAAAATTAATTTATTGACCTTTGAAGAAGAAGTCTCACTTGCCAAATCAATTGAAAAAGGTTCTCAAGCAGCTCGAGAAAACTTAATCAATGCCAATTTAAGGTTAGTTGTCTCTATTGCCAAAAAATATATCGGCCGCGGGCTAACATTTTTAGATTTAGTCCAAGAAGGTAACCAAGGTTTAATGCGTGCTGTCGAAAAATTTGACTGGCATCGCGGTTTTAAGTTTTCTACTTATGCTACTTGGTGGATTCGTCAAGCTATTACCCGGGCTATTGCCGACCAAGCCAAAACAATTCGTATTCCAGTTCATATGGTTGAGACCATAAACAAAGTTTACAAGGCCACCAGAGCTCTGACTCAAAGATTAGGCAAAGAACCAACCGTCGAGCAAATTGCCGAAGAAGTTGGAGTAACTATAGAAAAAGTTGAAGAAATTTATCGAATTTCCCAGGATACTACCTCACTTTCGACTCCAGTTGGCGACGATGAAGACTCATTTTTAGGTGATTTTATTGAAGACACCACCCAAATGTCTCCCTATGAAGAAACCAGCAAAGAATTACTTCGTGAATCAATCGAAGAAGTTTTGTCCTCACTTGATGAACGCGAGACCAAAGTTCTTTCTCTCCGATTTGGCTTAATGGGTGAAACTCCCAAAACCCTTGAAGAAGTTGGCAAAATTTTCAATGTCACTCGTGAACGCATTCGCCAAATTGAAGCCAAAGCCCTAAGAAAACTCAGACATCCTAGTCGACGTAAAAAACTCCAAGACTACTTAGAATAACGTCATTGCGATCCGCCAGCTGGCGGAGAAGCAATCTCGTTAATTATCAATATCAAATTCCAATATTTTTCCGTTTTCAACCTTAATGTCATCAACATTTTCTCCTGTCAATTTATTTATCATCATTCTTATCGGCCCGTGATGACTAATTACCAAAATTGTCTTATTTTCATCTTCCAATTTTAAATCTTCCAAAAACAATTGAGATCTTTTTTTTAAACTTTCAATATCTTCAACCCCCATCTCTTCCGTCAATTTATTTTTTTGATTTAATTCTTTTTCATTAATATTTTTTTCTTCCACTCCTGTATACTCGCCAAAATCTCTTTCTTCAATCAATTTACACATAAAAATTTCCCCTTCAATCGGGTATTCTGCCAAAATATTATTTAGTGTCTCTACACACCTGACCAAAGGTGAACAAAAAACCATATCAATCTTATATTTTTTCTTAAGTTCTTTTCCAACTTCTTTTGCTTGTTTAATTCCAGTACTATTTAGTTTATTGTCATCGACACCTTGAATAATCCCGTTTTTATTGGCATCTGTCTGCCCGTGTCTGACTAAAATTAATTTCATGGGTTATATTATATCAACAAATTTAATTAATCATCTTTTTAATAATATAGACTTTGATTTCAAAATATCATATAATCAAACCCAGTCCTATCTGCACATTCAAATTTTAATTAGTAATTATTAATTCTTAATTATTAATTAATCAACATTCCCCTATAGCTCAA
>CAZRPX010000091.1:0-1888 GCA_964602085.1 uncultured Gammaproteobacteria bacterium | reverse complement strand
TCAAAATTACCAAAATTACATTTTAACTAATTAACTAAAGCTCTAACGCTCTAATTATCTAAAGTATGGCACATACAAAATCACAAGGTAAAACTAATCAAAAATCAAACCGACCTGGGCAAAGACGGGGAGTCAAAAAATTTGGTGGTCAAAAAGCAGATATTGGCCAAATAATTATTCGACAAGTTGGTTCTAGTTTCCATGCCGGTGCTGGTGTCAAAACTGGAAAAGACTTTACTATCTACGCTATTCGACCTGGAATTGTCAAATTCTTCAAGAAATTAGGCAAAAATATTGTATCTGTAGTTAAAGCCTAAATCTCCTGATATATTTTGATTTATTTTTCACTCCTTTTTTCACGGCTTTTTTCATAGTAAGCTTGTTTCATGATGAAACAAGTAACTCAAATCCCGACCAACCAACTTGAACCAAACCCACTTCAACCTCGTGGAATTATTTCTCCAGAATCGGTAGCCGAATTAGTTGAGTCAATCAGAGAACACGGGATACTTGAACCGTTAATTGTTGCTAAAACTCCAGCCGGCTTTCAAATTATTGCAGGTGAACGTCGTTGGCGAGCTGCTCGTATTTTAAAACTTGAGTATGTTCCCGCAATTGTTAAAGAAACCAACCCCCAACAAATGCTCGAAATGGCAATTGTTGAAAATGTCCAAAGAAAAGACCTAAATCCAATCGAAAGAGCCAAAGCATTTTTGAGGCTAAAAGATGAATTTCAATTCGACAATCACCAAATTGCCAAAAAAGTAAGCAAAAGTGTTCCCTATGTAATAAATTGCTTAAAGCTTTTAACGCTACCAGACGCCCTAAAAGACGGTTTACTTTCTGGACTGATAAGTGAAGGCCATGCTCGAGCTTTATCAAGCATTGGCGATACTAGACTTACTATTGAAGCTTATAAAATTGTACTTAGAGAAAAAGCGTCTGTCCGACGAGCTGAAGACATTGCTAGACGAATGCGAAAAAAAATTGAAGAGGGGACAGTTCCGATTACCAAAGAAAATCTGCCACAGTTTTTAAAATCAAAACTCGATACTATTAGTGGAGATTTTAAAGAATTTTTTGAAGACAAAACAACTAATGTCAAAATCACCCAAACAAATGTCGTCACTCAGGTTACTTTCCAATTTAAAGGCACAGTTGATCGTCGTTTTGCCAATTTAAAAGAACTCTACAAAAAAATTTGTGAGAAAGATTTGACCAATATAAACAACTAAAACGAGGCTTTAGGAATTAGACCTATTTTTTCAACTGGCCAATATCTAAAAAAGGCTTTTCCGATAATTAAATCTTTATTTATTGGTCCAAATTCACGGCCGTCTCTTGAGTTTGGTCGATTATCCCCAAAACAGAGATATTGTCCTTCAGGAACCTCAACCTCAACTCCTTCCGTACAAAAATCGCCTGGCGAAGAATAAACCATTTCCGGCAAAAACGATTGATCTAGTTTTTCTCCATTTAAATAAACATCACCTTCTTTAACCATAACTTTATCCCCAGGGATTCCGATAATTCTTTTAATATACTCACAACCATCAACCGCGCACGGTTCTCCTGCTGGAGCTTTGAAGATAACCACATCCCCACGCTTTGGGTCACCAAAACGATAACTTATTTTTTCAGTCAACAGGTATTCTTTGTCTACAAAATTTGGATACATTGAGCTCCCTTTAACTTCATTTGGTTGAGCGATAAATAAATACAACAAAACAAAGACTGACAAGGCTAATACTATTGATTGGATAAATTCGAGTAAAAAATTTCCAATACTAAACCCAGCTTGTCTGTTTTTATAAATGTTTTTCATACTTTTAAATTGTAGCTGATATAATTACGAAATACCAGGTTGTTTAGCTCAGTTGGTTAGAGC
>CAZRPX010000090.1:0-1908 GCA_964602085.1 uncultured Gammaproteobacteria bacterium | reverse complement strand
GGGATGGTAATGGGGCGGTAGATTGTCAAAATTTAAGGACAGAATATCAATTCCCTGATGAAATTCTAAAACCAGGATTTTGTGATTAAAAAAAAGAACCCCGGGAATTATGCGTTTATGGCGCAACCCGGGGGTAATGGAGTCAATCAAGAGTCAATATTTGAATTGAAAGAAGTGGACAGTAGGCAACAGGAATACCTTGGTAGGTATAAGAAGGTTTGTCGTCATGAAGATGACCATGGTAAATTAAGTCGGGTTTAAAGTCAGAAACGACTTGAGCGATAACTTTTTTAACCTTGGCCCCTTCAACTGTCATGGGTGTGTCGCCCTTGACTGATTGCCAATCCACCTGGGCATGAGAGAACAGAATAATATTGCCAGCAATGTCTTCACGGTTGATTTCTGGGACTTGGGCGTAATTGGTGGAGCAATCAAACGGCCAAAAAACCAAGACATGTTTTCCGTCGTTGACGGTGCTGACGGTGTCAAAGTAATGGACCTTTGGGTTACGTTCCAAAAGAAATTTTTTGAAGTAAAAACTTCTTTGGTCGATGGGCAAAGGTTTACATTCTTCGGTAGGATAGAAATCAAGCGGGGTGCGAGCATCCCAGTTTCCTTCTATCACATAGACGTCTTGGCCGCGAGCAGTAAAGTTGGTCATCAAATCGATGATCTTTTGAGCGTTAGCTTCCATGTCTTGTTGAAGAGCTTGACGAATTTCCAGTGGCAAATTGCTGACGAAATGTCCGAAATGAGTATAACGAGCAATATTTAGAACGAACTGAGAAAACTTGCCGACTTGAAACGTGCCAAGCTGACCGAGGAAACTGACTAAACTATGGAATCCATCGTAAAGTATTCGACCGTCGTCGATCGGGAATAGGGTGATGTCTTGAAGACAAGGCTTTGGGTTGGCAGCAAGAAGCTTTTTGACAGGGTTGTAGACACCATTGTAAAAAAGCTTCTGGAGTTGGTCAAGATAAGTAGTCCCAACGATATCGCCAAGAAAGACAACTGGTCCTTTAAAGGTTTGCGACAGAGACTCAAAGTTTTTTGGAACCATTCCATGGAGGTCGGAAACTACTAAATAATTCACTTAAGATACCTTCTTTCAATTATTTGAGTTTGCACTCGACCTAAATACTAAATTAATATTCAAGTCGAGTACAAACTCTATTAAATTAACTTTTGATTGTTAAAGTACAAAACCGAAAAACGCAATTGTTTTTGATTTTTATAAATACCGCACATTTTACCATATTATAGGTTTATAATCAAGTCGATAGGGACAAACAAATAATCCAATTTGGTAAAATAGACCATGAATAAAAAAGCAGTAATGATATTGGCGATATTACTATTGATTGTTTTTGGATTTTGGGTATTTAAAAATAAGATAAAAAAGATTGATAAAACAGTATCGACAAGTAGTAATTCTATTGTTTCGAACACCAACAAAAGCGAACCAACTTTTTTGATAGAAGGATTTCCGGTAGATAAAGTACCATTGCTTAAACTCAAAAAGGTCAGTTCAAACAAAATTTTTGTAAATACTGATCCAAAGAACACATCTGGGTTTGATGAAAAGAATTTTGCTTATTTTAATGTTGTTTTTGATTCAGATGCCAGTCAGGAAGAATTTTTAGATTACTATAAAAATTTGTTTGAAACTGAAATTGTTGAAGAATATCAAAATTCAGATATGGTAAAAGGAGTTATTGGAGAATATAAGGTTTCGGCGGCTCACTACGGGTCAGATAATACTGGATATATACAAGTCCATTTGTCGAATTATAATGATGAAAGCTTAAATAAATATTTTGTTGATTTTCCAAAGATAATAGAGGCAAATGAATATTTAGTTGAGCACGAAAAATCCTATGGATTATTAAATCAAAAAGGAGGAGA
>CAZRPX010000089.1:0-1945 GCA_964602085.1 uncultured Gammaproteobacteria bacterium | reverse complement strand
AATGAATCGTGGCTATACATTTGATGAATATTTGGAATTAGTAAATAAAATTAAATCAAAAGTACCAGGGGTCAGATTTTCGACCGATATAATTATTGGTTTTCCTGGAGAAGACGAAAAAGCTTTTGAAAGAACAGTTGATTTGTGTGAAAAGGTGGGGTTTGAAATTGCCTATTTGAATAAATATTCTCCCAGAAAAGGAACAGTTAGTGCAAAAATTTATAAAGATGACGTACCAATGAAAGAAAAGAAAAAAAGATGGGAGATACTAAATCAATTAATAAATAAATCCTAATTTCTAATTTCTAATATCTAATTTCTAATGTCTAAAAATATTATTTTAGATATTTGGAAATATTTGAGTTATGTTCTTCGAGGGTTTTAGCATAATACATTTTTCCGTCATTACCGGTGATGTAATAAAAATAATCTGACTCGGTGGGGTGGAAAGCGGCAAAAAGTGAATTATAGCCCGGACTACAAATTGGACGAGGGGGTAAACCTTGGTTTTTGTAAGTGTTAAAAGGCGAATCAAGTTGCAAATCGGATTTAGTGATTGGTAACTGCCAATATTTGTCGATTAATTTGTTTTGGTTATCTCGGACATATAAGACAGTAGCATCGATTTGAAGAGGCATGCCTAAATTTAGTCGATTAATAATAATTCCAGCAATCATTTGTTTGGATTCTAAAGACCTGCCTTCCCTTTCGAGTAAAGAAGCTAAAATAACAATATCCTCATCAATCAAATTCGAAGTAGAATTTTCTTTTGCTTTAGCAAATTTTTCAACAAAATTTTTATTGATGACTTCAACAGTTTGATCAAGATTAAAATAGGAGGGGATTAAATAACTATCTGGGAAAAAATAACCTTCTTTCAGTTTGTATTTCGTTAGAAAATCTTGAGAATTAAAAGATAAACCAGAAGGGAACAAACGAGCAATTTCCTCTAAACGAGAACCATCAATAATTTTTAACCAATAATCGGAAATTCCTCCACTAGTAAGTTTTTTAATAATTTCTGGGGCAGAAAGTGAGGCTGATAACCGAAAAGTGCCTGATTGGAGTTTGTTGTTTTGACGAGTAATTAAGGAATAAATCAAAAAGGCGTATTTGTTTTTGATAAAACCATCTTGGAATAAGTTTTGGCTAATTGTTTGAATTCCCTCTCCTTCATTAACGATAAAAATTTTATTTTTAGTATTTGAAGACACTGGAGTAATATTAGAGTTGATAAAAGAATAAATACCAATTCCAATTACCAGTGAAATTATAAATAAAACCAAGAGGAATTTTTTCATGAGAATTATATTTCGTCAAACAATGCTCGTCGGTAAGTTTTTTTTGATTCGTCAAAGATAAAAATACGACCACATTTACAAGTAACAGTAACATTGTTTTTGACTGGTTTAACAATACCTTTTGACAAAGGAGTACCACAACCAACACATCTCCTTTGGGATAACAACCAGGCTTGAATTGGGGCAATTAGATTTTTTATCATTTTATTTTTTAGTAAATACTAATTATGAATTAATAACTCTTCTTAAGATAACTGCAGCTGAGATTGAATCAATAGTTTTTTTATAACTTTTCTTTTTTTTATGATTGGCAAGAAAAATTTTATCTGCTTCAATTGTGCTAACAGCTTCCTCTGTGGTTTCGATAGGTAATCTTATCATATTTTGGAGATCGCTAACAAATTTTTTTGTTTTTTTAGCAAATTCACCCTCTGAAATACCGATAAATATTTTATCAATTTGATAATCAGATATAGTTTGATTCAAATTATTGAATAAATTTAAGTCGTTGTTGATTGGTTTAATTGGCTCGATTATGCCTTCTATGGCAATTGCTAGGCCAATTCTTTTAGAACCATAATCAATAGCAAGATAATTCATGTATGAATTATAACTTAATATACTTACTTTATATCTAAATATTT
>CAZRPX010000088.1:0-1960 GCA_964602085.1 uncultured Gammaproteobacteria bacterium | reverse complement strand
GTCTTAAAAAGGATGGAACAAATTCCACTAGTATTACCAACTCCAATCCCAACAATTCAACAAAATCCACCATCTTCAACCCCCTCAGCCACTGTAGAAAAATAGGATGACTAAATAAATTCTTTATCGCCCTGTCTAGGTTTATATCTAACCGATACGAGTTTCCAAAAGATAATTGATTCTATTAAATATCTTATTCATATTTTAAAAAACAATTCCTTCATGCATTAATATTTCATATGTCTAGCTCAAAAAATGTTAAAAATTATTAAACACAGAATCTTCTAAT
Source organism: uncultured Gammaproteobacteria bacterium (assembly GCA_964602085.1). Taxonomy (GTDB): domain Bacteria; phylum Patescibacteriota; class Microgenomatia; order UBA12405; family UBA12405; genus WARW01. The sequence goes on along the minus strand of CAZRPX010000088.1, from coordinate 1,671 downwards.
TTTATTAGAATCCAGATGAAATTGAAGTCAATATTATTTGCTTTACTAAAACAAGCGATAAATAACCCATCTAAGATATAATACGACCATGAAAAAAGAAAATCCTTTTTCGATCGAAGATACCATAAATGTTCTAAAAAATTCTCGAACAACATTGATTCCATATTTAGGCATAGCCACTAGTGATTTTCAAGATCAACCTGTTTATCCACCTTACATATTAGGCCAGACATTAAATCCTACCTCAGATTGGGAAATTGAAGTTGATAAAAAAATCAAAAACGGGAGAGAAACTCCAGAAAAACTTCCCAATTTTTATTTACAAACAAAAGATTATATTAAACGTTCAAAAGAACTTAGTAATAACATGTTTAGGTTTTCTTTTGATTTTGGCCGTCTTTGTCCCAGAGAAGGAGAATTTAATCAAAAATTAATGAGTGATTATATTAAAATAATAGCTCTAATTAAGGCTAGGGGACAAGAACCTATGATTACTCTCAACCATTTCACTATGCCAAAATTTTTACTAAAATTAGACAAAAAAGGTAATATTCAAAAAGGTGGGTGGGAAAATCCTGATATTCAAAAACATTTCCAATTTTATATTAAAAATGTTTTTCAATTTTTATCTGATAATGAACAAATTGCGTCTACATTAAAAGACACTGGTTTAAATAAAGACGAACAAGAGAAAATTCTATCTGAAGGATTAGTAAAATATTTTATATCTATCAACGAACCATCGATACTGATAACCAGCGGTTATATCTTCGGAACTTTTCCTCCATTTAAAAAAAGAGAGATTTCTCATCTTGGTCAGGTATTATCACAATTAGTTGACGCTCATGATATGACTCAAGCAGAATTAGACAGAAGTGGAATCAAAAATTATAAACTAGGCATTGCACACGGTTGGAATTATTTTGACGGTATATTTGGTCAAATAATCGACCAATCATTCAATAAAGGAGTATTCCAAAAATTTGAAAGAACTGGTTTATATAGTGATTTTCTCGGACTTCAATATTATTGCAGATTAACCTTACCAGATATTGGTAACAAAGATAGAAATTATAGTGATCATCCCGAATTTGGCGATATTTACCCTCCTGGTATCTATAAACTTCTTCAAAAGATGAATCGTCAATATCCACAAAAAGAAATTTTTGTTACCGAATTTGGTTTTTCAGATAATAGTGACAAAAAAAGACCATATTGGATTATGGAAACCATCAATTATGTATTGAAGGCCAAAAAAGAAGGTGTCCCAGTCAAAGGCATGCTTCTTTGGACTTTAATTAATAACTTTGAATGGTCTCTTGGCACTCAACAAAAATTTGGTCTTTTTGATGAATCAGAACTAAGACAACCGCTAAAATCTTCACTCGAAAATGAAGGTGTAAAAAGTTGGGAAGCATGGCAAATATTTATTAAAACAATATCTAATCCCAATTCAGAAAATATTGAAAAATTACAGAAAATATACGATACCGCCAAATCCCAATTCGAAAATTCAAAATAAAATATACAATAAAACTATTATGTTGCCCCGTATGGATTCATATCTAACAGATACGAAATATTACGAGATAATTGATTCCATCAAAGATTTAATCTATACATTTGAACCTATACTTTTTTCTCCAAGTTCCTCCGAAAATCTTAGCAAAT
>CAZRPX010000087.1:0-1966 GCA_964602085.1 uncultured Gammaproteobacteria bacterium | reverse complement strand
AAAGCCTCTAAACTTTCACCTATCGAAGCCCTAAGGTACGAATAAGTTGTTTTTTTTCTACAAAAATGCAATTATTAACCATATGGGAGAATCATCAGAAGAACATAAACCAACATTAAAAGAAAGATTGTTTGGAAAATCTAAAAACAAAACTCATCATATGACCAAATTTCAGACAGATGATTATGTGACTGAACTTCAGACAGATGTAGAAATGGCAGCTAAATTAAACATGGAAATGTTTACCGGACTAATTAATCAAACCATTTCAAACTACGAAACCCGAAAAAAAAATTACGATATTAATCCCGACACACCAGAAAATCCAAATTATTACAGACTCAACACAGCCGAGGAATGGAAAGAGTTTATCAAAAAACGCGGGTGGAAAACACAAGAAGATACCCATAATCTAGATGCAACAGATATAAAAAAATTAGAAATGATTAGTGATACTATACAATTAAGACAATGGTGTGACTACCAAGTCGCTCAAAAAATTGGTAATGGAGAAATTAACATAAACACGTTTGATGCTTATAAACAAGCAAGTGATAATCTTTATGGCCAAATCATCCCTAAATCGGCATCACAAACACCTACCGAATAATCTGCTATTATTTATTAGTGAAACACGAATTTCGTTATCATCTATTAGCCTCTTTAGTCTTGTTTTTTTTAGTCTCTATTTTTTTGGTGATTATTAAGTCACCAAATATTCAGATATTATACCTATTTTTAGGCATATTTTTTGGGTCAATTATTTTAGACACCGATCATCTAATCTTTTGGTATTTTCTCAAACCAAACACCGAAGAAAGCCGTCTTGCCAAAATAACTATTAAAAATTTTGACATAAAATCACTCACAAAACTTATCAACGCCAGCCATTCAAGTCACCACAATCTAATTTTCCATCACTATTTTTTTCAATCAATTTTAGTTTTATTTACTTTTTTTATTTTTACTTCAACCTCTAATTTGTTTGTTCTTTCACTAGTCGTTTCCTTAAACCTCCATCTTTTAGTTGACGAATATCTTGATTTTTTAATCAATCCCAAAATCCTTCAAAAATGGTTGTTTGCCAGAGAAGAAAAACAACTTCCACTAAAATTTCTCAACCGCTATTTAGCTATTTTTAGTATCTTTTTAATTATCTTTATAATTCTTTTGTTTTACTCCCAAATATGATGGTATCTCGCCCCGAACTTTTTCTCCAAGCCAAAAAATATCTTTCAGGACACCAAGACGAACTTGTCAATGATGTCGAAATAATTTTAAAACGACTTCAAATCCAAGATCCTATTAGTGATTTTTCTTTTTTAGTATCTCCCATTGCCAAAGCTTATGAAGGCTTTTTAAAAGAATTCTTTTTAAAATTAGAAATTATTACCGACTCTGATTTTGAAAGCGAACGGTTTAGAGTAGGAAAAACTCTTAATCCCTCACTTCGCTACAAACGTTTTTCGGTTTTTCAAAAATTAACAGAAATTGACCCAAAAGGGGAGGAATTGGCAGAAAATCTTTGGGACGCCTGGAAATTTGGACGTAACGAAATATTTCACTATTTTCCAAATAACTATAAAAATCTTACCAGACTCGAAGCCGAAGACCGAATTAACTTACTACTTAGAGCCATTATTAAAGCTGGACTTTTTTTGGAACAAAACCAAAAATAATAATCAAATTTTTAAATTAAAGTTATAATTTTCATAGTGTATAATTAAAAACATATGCCAAAAATAATTATCGACCAAGACAAATGTATCGGGTGTAATACCTGCCCCTTATTAAATCCAGACGTTTTTGAAATGGATACGTCTACTTATAAGGCTAAAGTTAAATCTCAACCAACAACTGTTGACGAATTAACCAAAAACGCCATAGATTCTTGCCCAGTCCAAGCAATTTCTGTTGAAAATTAATATTAATATTTAAAAACTTATGACTAAAAAAATAAAAAAAG
>CAZRPX010000086.1:0-2002 GCA_964602085.1 uncultured Gammaproteobacteria bacterium | reverse complement strand
GAAGGAGGGTTATCGAATCAAACCCAAAGCCATATACCAAGTAAATGGTTTTTTGCACACTGGACAGGTGGTTGGGGGAGTCTTGCCTTTGTGGACATAACCACAATTTAGACACTTCCATTCCAATTCAGCCTCTTGGTTATAAAGAGTGTTGGCATCCATATGTTTTGCCAAAATTAAATACCTCTCTTCATGTTTTTCCTCAACTTCTTTTACCTCTCGAAACAATCTTTCGGCCTCCGCATCTCCATCAATTTTTGCCTGTTCTTCAAATGAAGGGTACATTTCAGTCCATTCATAATGTTCACCTTCTGCTGCATATTTCAAATTTTGAATTGTGTCTTTTGAAAAAGGTTTTATTTCTAAATTATCTGTCACAATAACTGGTTCAGCTATTAACTCATATTCCTCCTCAGCATGGGCTCTTTCTTGATCAGCTGTTTCTTCAAATACTCGGGCAATCCATTCCAAATTTTGCTTTCGAGCCATCTTGGCAAAAATAGTGTATCTATTCCTTGCTTGGCTTTCACCAGCAAAAGCCTTTAGAAGATTTTCTTGTGTTTTTGTCATATAGACTATCCTAACATATTTACTAAAACTTTCCTGTTCCAAAGATTAAACAAGTTGCCAGGCCATCAACTCCAACTCCCACATAATTCCACTTATTATCCAACTGGTTGTCGTTGTGAGGTTTGTCTCCAGCATACATCCACTCAATTATATGAACTCCATTTAGTTTATATCCATAACTAATATTTTCTCCCAAGGCCGTAAATCCTAATTTATCAAAACCATTTTCATTGTTTAGAAAATCACTAAACCCCTTATGCTCATCAACATTTTTTATTGAGCTTAAATATACTGCCCTATTTTGAGCATAATCAGCTAATTTTGTATCCCAATTTAAAATTTGTGAACCATGAGTTTGTCGGTAGTTATTTAAAGCGTTCCAAATTTCTTTTGCTGTTGCCATTTTTTCATCTTCACCAATTTTCATTGTCCAAGTTACTTCACCTACCTGTCTGGCTACTCCCCAAGGAGTATCGTCATCAGTCGGAGTTGGGTATATCTTCTTTTTAATAATCGTTGGAGTTATTATTTTTATTTTTGGTGTTGGTGTCATCACCAGTGATGGGGTTTCTTTTGTCGATTCAATTTCTTCATCTCTTTTTTGCGGTTCAGAGTTAAGTTTAATCTCTATTATTTTTGGTGATATCAACAAATCAACAAAACCATTAATTTCCTTCCAATATTTAGTCGTTAATATGGCTATTAACCCCAGTTCAACAATTATTACTACCCAACCAATTTTAGATTTCACAATTACTATTATAAATTAATTACCAAATTCAGTTTGTTTTCAGGTAATATTAATACTATCTATCTGTTTATGAAAACAAAACCAAAAAACAAAAATAATATTATTTTTCCAGTTATTCTCGCCTCATCCGCCGTTTTAATTCTCTTTAGTTTCAAAGACAAAATATTACCTAGCTCTGTTGACAAGGAAAAAGACGACTCTTCATCAAATCAAAATTTAAATCAAAACGATGAGGATATTGACACTACTAGTTTTAAAAAACTTTCCATCGTTACCAATCGCTGTCGTGGTTGTGGCAAGTGCACTCGCCTTGACCCCGAGCACTTTGAAATGATTAACGCAAAAGCATCAGTTATTTCTACCAAAAATTTGGACTCTGATGCTTTAAAACTGGCTATAAATAATTGTCCCGCCCAGGCGATTATTATTGAATAATAGAATAATGCAAAACTATCAAACAATTCCCATTCTACTGGTATTATTAATTTTATATTTTGTTTCTATTTTATTAGTAAAATTCAAAAAAATCGCTCTTTTGTCCCAACGACGTTTTTGGAATATTGTTTTATTAATTACTTTTTTAGTGTCGGGCATCCTTGGTTTAGTTTTGGCAATTTCCCTGGATCAAAAAATCAATCTTCCTTGGTATTTATCATTCCTAAACCTTCACGTCAAATTTGG
>CAZRPX010000085.1:0-2006 GCA_964602085.1 uncultured Gammaproteobacteria bacterium | reverse complement strand
AAGAAAGTCCTTGAAAAATTACAAGGAAAATGTTTTGTTCAAAAATAAGGTCAAATTGACTATTAAGAAATTTTTGACCAAACCAACACCAGAAGGGTTAAAAGAAGCCTATTCTATGGTAGACAAAGCGGTGAAGTCTGGTCTTTATCATTTTAATAAAGGCTCAAGATTAAAAGCTAAGTTTGCAAAACAACTAAAATCAGGAAAAGCTGCTGTTGCTGTCACTAAAACAAAAAAAACAGTAAAAAAAGCTCCAGCAAAAAGAAAAGTAGTAAAATAAAGAATTGAGATGAAAAAATTTTTTATTACTACCCCGATTTATTACATCAACGATATCCCCCACATTGGACACACTTGTACTACGGTTGCGGCTGATATTGTGGCCAGAACTCACAAAATTATCGGAGAGGAAGTATTTTTTTTAACCGGGACCGACGAGCATGGTCAAAAAGTAGCCGAATCAGCAGCAAAAGAAAATCTTAAACCGATTGATTATTGTGACAAAATCTCACCCAGATTTGAAGAAGCGTGGAAAAACTTAAACATTGATTTTGATTTTTTTATCAGAACAACTGATAAGCGCCATGAAAAGGTAGTCCAAGATTTATTGCAGCTAATTTATGATAATGGTGATGCTTATAAAGACAAATATGAAGGCTGGTATTGTGTCGGTTGCGAAAAATTTTTAACCGAGACAGAAATGGTTGATGGTCATTGTCCGCTTCATCCAATAGAAAAAACAGTCAAAAAATCCGAGGAAAACTGGTTTTTTAGACTAAGTAAATATGTTCCAAAATTAATTGAATTAATCGAAAACGATAAGACTAATTATATTAGTCCGATTGGAAAAAAATCTGAAATTCTAGCTAAGTTAAAAGCTGGAGTGAGAGATATTTCGCTGTCTCGAGAAAACGTTGAGTGGGGGATTAGTGTCCCCTGGGACAAAAAACAAACAGTCTATGTTTGGTTTGATGCTTTGATTAATTATTATAGTGCAACTCAATTTCTTGAGGCAAAAGAGGATTTTTGGCCAGCAAATGTACACTTGATTGGTAAAGAAATTTTATGGTTTCATACAGTAATTTGGCAAGCGATGCTATTATCGGCTGGATTTGAAGTGGATAAATTACCAAAACAAGTTTATATTCATAGCTTTTACATGGTAGATGGACAAAAAATGTCAAAATCTTTGGGAAACGTAATCTCCCCACAACAACTAATTGATCTTTTTGGAGTTGATGGAACCAGATATCTGATTGCCAGATCGTTTCCGACCGAAAATGATAGTGATGTGGGGATTGAAAGATTTAAAGAAAAGTACAATGCTGATTTGGCCAACAATTTGGGGAATCTGGTGTCGAGAGTGGCAAAATTAGCCGAAGGGTTGGAATTGCCGACAGCTTCGCAGTCTTGGCGGGCAGGCAAAACGGAGAGTCTAGATCAAAAATATGTGGAATTAATCGATAATTTTAGATTTGATGAAGCAATTGGATTAGTTTTTGCTAAATATATTGATAGTTCAAACACAAAGCTTAATGAAGTAGCCCCTTGGAAATTAGAGAATAACGATCCAAAAAGAATTGAAGTTTTGGACTACTGTATCAAAAACATACTATATGCCTCACTTCACCTAAAATCGATAATGCCGGAAGTGGTACAAAAAATTGAGAATTGTTTTGAAAATAAAGTAAAAATACTTGATGCGCCATTATTTCCAAGAATAAAATAATGATTGACACCCACGCTCATTTGGACGAAATATTGTGCGACACTATAGGGGAGGTCGACAAGGTGATTTTGGCATCTTCTGATTTTGAAAGTGCCAAAAAAAATACAATATTAGCCCAAAAATACGATTTTTTATATCCAGCAATTGGAATTCACCCTCAATCCCCTGTTGAAGGGATAGATAAACTAGAAAGTTTACTAGATAAAAACATAATCGCTATTGGAGAGTGTGGTCTGGATTATTCAGATGAAAATTATAATAAAGAAATTCAATTGGT
>CAZRPX010000084.1:0-2038 GCA_964602085.1 uncultured Gammaproteobacteria bacterium | reverse complement strand
TTGATAAATATTTTCAAATTGCTCCTTGTTTTAGAGATGAAGATCCTCGTGCTGATCGTCATGCTGGTGCATTTTACCAAATAGACATAGAAATTAGTTTTCCTACCCTCGATATAATTTTTGAAACCGCCGAGAATCTAATTCGCGACACTTATCAAACTATTGCTCCTCAAAAGAAAATTTCAAAGTTTCCTTTTCCTCGTATTTCTTATAAAGATGCTATGAATAAATACGGCAGTGATAAACCAGACACTCGTTTCGGGGTTGAACTCAAAGATGTTACTGATGTGATTAAAAATAAAAGTGAATTTAATGTTTTTAATAGCGCTGAGTCTATCAAATGTTTAGTTGCTCCTAAATGTGCTGAATTTAGTAAAACTCAAATTGAAAAATTAGAAAATTTAGCCAAAGAAAAAGGGGCTAAGGGTTTGGCTTACACCAAAGTTGCCGATACTGGATTAGACACTGGTGTCGCTCGATTTTTTAATTCAGATTTACAACTGCAAATTATTAAGGCAGTTAGCGCTAAACCCGGCGATATGATTTTCTTTGTCGCTGATAAATTAAACATATCCAACAAAGTGTTGGGCCATATTCGCCTTGCTTTAGGTGATATATTAAATCTTCGTGACCCAAATATTTTAGAATTCAATTGGATTACTGGATTCCCATTTTATGAAGTTAACGATGATGGAAAACTAGATTTTGGCCACAATCCTTTTTCTATGCCTCAAGGTGGTATGGACTCATTGCAAAATAAAGATCCCTTAGCCATCGAATCTTTTCAATATGATTTAACCTTAAATGGTTATGAGCTAGCCTCTGGCTCCATTCGTAATCATGAACCAGAAACTTTAGTTAAAGCTTTTGAAATCGTCGGTTACGGTAGGGAAGAAGTCTTAAAAAAATTTGGTGGTCTTTATAACGCTTTCCATTATGGTGCCCCTCCGCATGGCGGTTGGGCTATTGGTTTAGATCGTCTCATGATGTTACTTCTTGATGAACCAAATATTAGAGATGTTTACGCCTTCCCTCTTAACTCCAACGGTGTTGATTTGCTTATGGATGCCCCTAGTCTTGTAGATCAAAAACAACTTGACGATGTTGGTTTAATGCTTAAACCTAATGCTCCAAATAATCAAAAATAATTGGCTCGATTTTGTAATTATTTTTTTACTTATTGTCTTAAACTTATTTTGGCTACCAACATTTTCTTTTTGGTCTATATATCCAAAAAATAATTTTATTGTCAAAAATAATGAATTACTTGAAACAAAATCACCAGCAATTCCTCTAATAAAATTGACTTCAAAACCAAACCTCTCCGCCCAAAACTATATCTTAGTTGATGTTGATACAAACAAAATTTTATTATCCCAAAATATTGATCAAAAGATATTTCCCGCCTCTACCACCAAGTTAGCCACTGCTCTAACTGCCCTAAATCTTTACCCCCTAGACGAAGTCATAACAGTCAATCAAGAATATCTGACCGGTAAGGTAATGAATCTTAAACTTAATGAAAAAATTACTGTCAAATCTCTTGTTTCCGCCCTTTTAGTTTATTCTGCCAACGATTCTGCCTATACACTGGCAAGCCATTATCAATCAGGGTCAAGTGGGTTTATTGATCAAATGAATTTATTGATGACTAAATATAATTTAAACAACACCCACTTTACTAATGTCGATGGTATTCATGACAATAATCACTATTCAACAGTTTATGATTTATCTCAACTAGCAAGATTATCTATAAAAAACTCAATCGTTACCAATTTTGCCAAAACAAAAGAGCTTGTAGTTAGTGATGTTACAAATGAAATTAAACACCCTTTGATTTCTACCAATGAGTTGCTTGGTGTCGTTCCAGAAATTAAGGGTTTAAAAACCGGTTGGACTCCAGAAGCCAAAGGCGTTTTTATTGGGTTAATAGATATTAATGGCCACTCAATAATCAGTGTTGTTTCTCAAAGTGACGATCGTTTTCAGGATACTAAATTATTGATTGATTGGTTAAAACAAAACGTCTCTTGGG
>CAZRPX010000083.1:0-2058 GCA_964602085.1 uncultured Gammaproteobacteria bacterium | reverse complement strand
TGCAACCTCATGGTCCCAAACCATGCACGCTAGCCAATTGCGCCAATCCCCGTTTATTTTGTAAAGGTCACCAACTTTATAACTTTCAACTTTATGAACTTTATAAACTCTGGTGTGCCGCAGGAGGGAATCGAACCCCCACGCTTGTTGAGAGCACAAGATTTTAAGTCTTGCGTGTATACCAGTTTCACCACTGCGGCGTTATAAAGACAGTCATTATGCAGATTGCCAATCCGAAGCTTTAGCGAAGGATGGCACTGCGGCATTTTAAAGTACAACTACAAAATCGTGGCTATATTATACAATAAAAAAGCCAATGATATAATCTAAATCATGTTATCTCAACCCACCTTTGTTCCTGTTGGCACCCAAGCCACCGTAAAGTCACTTTCTCCCCAAGAAATGGAAGAAATTGGAATAGAAATTTTTTTTTGTAATACATATCATCTTTATCTTCGTCCCGGTGATAAAAATATCAATAAGTTTGGTGGATTACATAAATTTACCCGATGGAACGGTAAAATAATTACCGATTCTGGCGGATTTCAAGTTTTTTCTCTTGCCAAAGAACATAACGGAGCCGGAAATTTAGTAAAAATTTCTGAGAACGGAGTTGAATTTAGGTCTCATCTTGATGGCTCTCTCCATTTTTTTACCCCAGAAGTTTCACTTCAAATTCAACACAACTTAGCCGCCGACTATATAATTGCTTTTGACGAATGTACCCCATACCCTGCGACAAAAAAATATGCTCAAAAAGCATTAGAGAGAACTCATCGGTGGGCTATCAGATCTCTAACCGAGCACAAAAGATTAAACGAAAAATTAAATCAAGATTTAAAATTATATGGAGTAATTCAAGGTAGTTATTATAAAGATTTACGAGAACAATCAGCCGAATTTATTTGTTCTCAAGATTTTGATGGTATTGCTATTGGTGGAGTATCGGTTGGTGAACCAAAAGGCAAAATGAGGCAAGCAGTTTCTTATGCCTTACCCATAGCCCTAAAAACTAAGAAACCAATTCATCTTTTAGGTGTTGGCGAAATCGATGATTTATTTGATTTTTTTGGCCAAGGAGTTACTTCAATGGACTGTACCTTACCCACCAGAATGGCTCGAGGCGGACAGTTTTTACACCGGACAGGCAATTCCACTCACGATTATAAAAATAAATTTAAGAGCCAAATAATGCATTCAAAATACAAAACAGATCAATCCCCATTGGATCCCAATTGTCACTGTTCTACCTGTCGAGATTATGACAAAGCTTATATTCATCATTTGTTTAAAACTCAAGAACTACTTGGTTATCGTCTAATGACTATTCACAACCTAAGCTTTATGATAAACACCACCCAACAGATTCGTGACTCACTCAAAGACGGTACATTTGATAAACTAAAGTATAGTTGGCTCGGCCGACATTAATTTTTTAATTTAGAAGTTAGAAAATATGAAAACAATCTTAGTCACTGGGGGAGCTGGTTTTATTGGCACCAATCTTTGTCGGTATTTATTAAATCAAGGGAACCATCTAATTTGTTTAGACAATTTATATTCTGGGCGAGAAATTAATATTTCTAATTTTAAATCAAATCCAAATTTCAAGTTCATTCATCACGACATTACTCAACCTATCGATCTCACCGGCATTGATCAAATATACAATCTAGCTTGTCCAGCCTCTCCGCCAGCATATCAAAAAAATCCTATACAAACCTGGAAATCGTCAGTTTTTGGTATTTATAATATATTAGAATTAGCTAGAAAAAACGGCAATATTCCGGTTCTTCATACATCAACTTCAGAAGTATACGGTGATCCAACAGAATCGCCTCAAAAAGAATCTTACCGAGGGAATGTTAACCCAATTGGAATTAGATCATGTTACGACGAAGGCAAAAGAGCTGCTGAAAGCCTCTTGTTTGATTATTTCCGTCAATATCAAACTCCAATTAGAGTTGTTCGCATCTTTAACACTTACGGACCTTATATGGACCCTCTTGATGGTCGAGTTGTTTCAAACTTTATTGTTCAAGCACTTAAAAACGAAGA
>CAZRPX010000082.1:0-2111 GCA_964602085.1 uncultured Gammaproteobacteria bacterium | reverse complement strand
CAACTTTGGTTGGGTTTTGTTCTAAAACTGTTCCGTTGTGGTCTATCTAGGCTCCACGCTTTGGACTCAATCAGGACTTGTTTTGTTAAATAGTCTTTTTCCTAACTATTAGAGTAATGTTTGAAATAATTAATAGAACAATACAGATAATAACAGTCGTAATAATTGATGAATAAAAATTATTAAAACCAGTTGGAAGGGTGTGTTTTAACCAAATGCCATAGTAAGCCCAAACAGGAACTAAACCATAAGCTAAATTGCTATCTTTGTGCATTCTCCAAGTCGCAATACCTAATCCAACAAATAATATTAATATCATCCAGGTTGTGTCAGATAAACCAAAACCATTCCAACCAATGCTAACTAAAAATTCAGTAATGTTGGCGATTGTAGCCACAGTTATCCAGCCAAAATAAACACCAAAGGGAATTTTATAAAGTAATTTTTCTCCTGAATCTAATTTTTCTTTATTGAGTGTGTCGGCAATTTTGATAAGACTAGTAAGAAGTGCCAACATTAGTAATACTGTTAACCAAATAATTTTATAGTGCCAAGCGAATATCCAAGCACTATTTACAAAAGAACTAATAATAAATAATGTATTAACCTGGTTGGATAGTTTTGAATTTATTTTTTTAAAAAAAAGGTGATAAACCGTATAAATACCTAGAAGTAAATAAATAACACCCCAAATTGAAAAAGTTAAACCAGTAGGAGCAAAAAGATTTGGAAAAGAATCAGAAACCTCACCTGTGGTTAAATTATTTATCGGCAATATGTTTGCCAAAGCATTAACGCCAATCATTAGAACATAGAAAACTAATACCATTATTTTTATGAAAATATTTTCATTTTTCATAATTAATGATAGTAAAAATTATTTAGTCCTGTATTAGGCACATTCTCTTTGAAATTATAAATAAATATTAATTTTCGATATTGTAATAATTTTTAATATATATAACATAATTCCCCCATAAGCTAGTATTTGAATATTGGTCTATGTTTTCCATGACGTCTCTCCCATTTACTATCGCTACTGAATAGGATTCTTTATTATCATAATATAATTGAATAAGACAATTAACCGTGTTGTTGGTGTATAAATTTAAATCATCTATTGTTTTATTAATGCTTGTTTTAAGTCTTTCAATTTCTGTATAACTGTTACTTTTATCTATATAAATACTTATGGTCAGAAATTTTGAATTATTAACAAATGCGTTTTTGTAATTAAAGTCATATAACCTTATCCCTGTTTTAGGGTCAGATATTTTTTTATAAAAAATATCTGTGTAATCTTCAGAAGACAAGCTTGTATCACCGTCTTGAACTAAGGAAATTACCTGTATTTTTTTTTGATCTTCTTGATTAAAGTTAAATGGAAGGTGTTTAGAGAGTATTTCGTCTGTGAATTTTTCATTGATAAGGTTATTTAGGTTGGTATTAACCAAAAAACCAAGATGATAAATATCTTCCACATGAGTAAGATTATCCATTCTGAAGTTTCTAATCAAATTGTCTCTATCTTTATATTCGATATCCCATTCATAAAAAGACTCTGTTCCAAAACCAGAACTTAATCCTTTTTCTTTTGATACCACTCTCCAATTATCACCAAGTGAATAATTTAAAAAACTTTTATATTTTTTAACATAATCAGTTCTGTAATTTTTATGTAAAACATTAAAAAAAAGAAAAAACAAAACAATGGGTATTAATATGAATACTAAAATAAATATAAATATAATTACTTTAATAAAAGTAAGTTTTAATTTCATGTATTAATATTACCATTTACTATGAAAATTATTTTTCAATTAATAGGTTATTTTATTGTATTTTTGCAGTGTTTAATTTGGTTGGTAAAGATAGATTCATTCCTAACACGACTCTTTTAATTATTTTTATTAAAAAATTTATGATTACGGTTTTAACGGCTGTCTGGATAAATGGTTTGCGGTTTTTCAAAATAGTAACAATATATTTATAATGCGGATTTAAATTATTTGATAAATATATTGCCATATGTAAAACAAATTGTTTTCACTGTCAATGAAAACAATTCTATCTTTGTTTTCAATATAAATCACATTTCACCCAATATGCTC
>CAZRPX010000081.1:0-2111 GCA_964602085.1 uncultured Gammaproteobacteria bacterium | reverse complement strand
TAATTATTAATTAGTTTTGAGGGCCACGGCGGTAGACGGCTGCCCAGGCGGCGAAATTTGATTGAAAGGTTTTTTGATGAAGTATATTGCCGTCCTTATCGGTGACAGTCCAATCAAAAGCAGTTTTTAAACCACGAATGGCTTGTTCATCTTTGACTACTTTTCCCGCTGGTAAGGTTGGATCATCAATCCATACATCTGGTGGTGGTGGAGTAGAATCCCATTGACGATAGTTACTAATATTTACTTTTCGACCATCAGAAGTGCCATAAATTTCATAAGTCAGACGGCGGTTGTCCATATCTAAAACACTCTGAATCAGAACATGATGGGCCGTATCGTTGACAAATTTTAAATCAGGGCTGGGAATAAAAACGGTAGCATCAAATCCAGGCTTACTATCTTCTTCGTAATAGCTAACACGATAAGCATGGTTTTTCCTTTCGGTAATATTGAGCCCAGCATCAAGCATAGCCCGGAAAAGAGTGGTAGAGACCTGACAAACTCCCCCACCAACGTCTAGCTCGGTTTTTCCTTGGCGAATAATGTAAGCTTGTTTGTAGCCAGCGGCTAATGAAACTTCGCCTAAAGATTTTACAAAAGAAAAAGTATCACCTGGAGCCACCAAAATTCGATTGACAATTGAGGAACCTTTGGTGATATTGATATTTCGAATAGCACTAGAATGCCAAAAAGTTGAAGTGCCTTTGCCAAGCAACTCTTTTATACCTAAGTCATTGACATCACTATTTTTTATTTTTGGTTCTATTGATTCAAATGAAGGGGTAAGCTTCTCCTGTTTTTCGTTTGATTTTTCAAGATTTATAAAAGAAGCCATGATTTCTTGGGAAAGACTGTCGGGGTTAACAATAATTCCATTTTGGGCGGGTTTAAATTCGGTAACTTGACCGTTTTGAAACTTAAAAACTGCGTCAATAGGGTCTTTAGTAAAACTTTTGGCAATATTTTGAGTATAGATATTAATTTTGTCGAGTTGATAACCATTGTTAAAATCTATCCAAGAAATCAGAGTTTGGTCGTCGATGGTGATGGTATCTAAATCAGTAGACAAGACTATTGATTTATCAATTATTTTTTTGGCCCTATCGATGGTTTGTTCAACTTGAGTGGTATTCGGAATTTCACCGACAACTTTAGTCTCAATTAGAATTGAGTCATTAAACTTGGCGAATTCTAAATTGTTTAAAACTGTTTTTTTGATTAATTCTTGGTTAACAAATAACCCAGAGACGCCCGGAGAAACGGTAATGTTTTTATTTTTAAGAACAAGCTCAGTGGGAACGAATGGTTTTTCAATTTGACTGGCAATAGCTTCAACTACTTCATTTAATTGTTTGTCGTCATAATCGATTTTTAGACTAAATTTCTTGGGATTGAAAAAATATTTTATATATTTAAAAATTCCCTCATCGAGACGGCGATACAAAAGTGAACCAGCGGTTTTGTCGGTATTTATTGAGGCAGAAATAGAGGCAGTGTTTAAATAAAAAACTTGAGTATCAAATTGTAAATTAATTTTTTGGGGAATAATAAAATCTTGATTAAGACGATTGATAATTTCTGATCGAGATAAGTGAGAATAATCCTTGTCGACGACAAAAGTATTGTTGCCGCTTTTGTTGTAATTGAGAACTAGTGGAGCTAAAAGAATTATTAAAGGAGTAGCAGTAATTGCTAGTGCTATAAAGATATTGGTTAAAAAATGTTTCATGTTAAAAATGATTATCCATGGCTTTGTTGGCCAATTTATCGGCTAATTCATTAAACTCACGGCGAACATCAGTAAATTTGGTGGGTAAATTTATTTGTAGTAAAAGTTGTTGGGCACGAGAAAATAGAGGCAAAAGGGTGGGGGCTTTGACTTTGTAGACACCTTGAAGCTGGCGGATCATTAATTGAGAATCAGCAAAAAAATTGAGCTGGGTTATTTGATAGGCAGATTGGTTTTTTTTGACCCATTCAAGAGCGGCAATAATGCCAGAGTATTCGGCTTCATTGTTGGTTTTAATACCTAAAAATTTTGATTCTTGATAAATTAGTGTTTTTTGGTCGTCATAAACGACTAGACCATAGCCAGAAATTCCTGGATT
>CAZRPX010000080.1:0-2120 GCA_964602085.1 uncultured Gammaproteobacteria bacterium | reverse complement strand
GCCAAATTTGATGGCTCTATGGGATTAACCGTTGTTGCTCAAATTAGTTCTATTAACAGCTTAATTCCACCAAGCAAACTAAAAAATTCCGTTGATTTAATTACTGATAATTTTATCTACTTATTTGCTCTAGTACCAACCTTAATCATGTTTTTTTTATGGTACACCAAAGGTCGAGATAAAAAATATTTAACTGAAAATGTTTTCTATGAACCCGACGACAAAACCACCAAATCAGTGCCACTTTTTGAGCGGCCTCATTTACCTTTGGTATATTCTCCAATTAATAATCTAACCCCGGCCGAAGTTGGAACTATAATTGACGAAAAAGTTGACACTAAAGATATTGTTGCCGAAATTGTCGAGTTGGCCCGTCTTAAATTTTTATCCATCAAAAAAGTTGAAATAAAGGGATTTTTAGGAATAAAAACTACTGATTACCAACTTACTAAATTACAAACTTCAACCGAAAAACTAAATATTTTTCAAAACACTTTATTAAAAAAGATTTTTGATACTCAAGACGATATAAAAATTTCTGAACTCAAAAATCATTTTTATAAACACCTTCCTCTTCTTAAAGAAAGACTCTACGATCAATTAAAATTAAAAAATTTGACCGAAGGTAATATTGGTAAAATACGAACAAAATATTTTATTCTATGTATTTTGCTAAATATTGTTGTGATTTTTATCACTCTTTCTTTTACTGTCCCCCTTAGTTTTTCCAATTCAATTAATACCAATTTTTTCCCTTTGTTTGTGGCTATCATTGGCTTTTTTTTGAGTTTGGTCTTTACCTTAAATATGTCCAAGAAAACCGCTTTAGGTTACAATCTCCACCGTCAAACTATCGGTTTAAAATATTATCTCAGTCAGGGTAAATGGCGCCAGGATGTTATGGAGAAAAATTTATTTTTAGAAGAAATGTTGCCCTTAGCCATAGCTCTTGGGGTTGTTGATAAAATAGCCAAAGATATGAAAGAGCTGGGAATTAGTCCTCCTTCTTATATGGAAGGCATGGCTGTTCATACCTTTGCTAATGACTTTAGAAGTTTTAGTTCTTCTGTTGCTAGCAATCTTACTTCATCACCTTCTGGTGACTCTAGTTGGTCTGGTGGTAGCGGATTTAGTGGTGGGGGAGGTGGTGGTGGTTTTGGCGGCGGCGGTGGTGGTAGTTGGTAGAATACCGCTTAATGTTTTCTAGTTTATAATATTCAAATGAAAATAATTTTTCTCAATGCTCTAGAAGGCCAAATTGATGAAGCTAAACAATTTGTTCAACAACAATCAGTTGATACCGATATTTTTTGTTTTCAAGAAAGCTATAATTTTTCTGATCCAAAAATATTTTGTCTCGATCAATTAAAAGATTTTAATCACGTAACCAACAATAAATGGACCAATGACTTTGACAAATATTCCAACGCTACATTCTTTCAAAAAAAATATATTAATACTGACACTCAAACTATTGGAGAATTAGATGAAAATGTTGGATTGGGCCTGTTTACTTGTTTAAAAACCCCCAACAATCAAACAATAAATCTGTGCAATTTCCACGGCCATGCTCGGCCAGGGGACAAACAAGATACTCCTTTTCGTCTTCGTCAATCCCAATTAATTATTGATTTTTTCAAAAATTTATCCAATCCAAAAATCATCGGTGGTGATTTTAATTTAGATATAAATACTAAAAGTGTTTCTATGTTTGAAGAAAACGGCTATAGAAATTTAATTAAAGAATTTAATATCCCCACCACTAGAAATAAAATTGTTTGGGATCAATATGTTGACAAACAGCTCTACGCCGATTTTCTTTTTGTTTCTCCTGATGTCAAAGTGGTTAACTTTTCCGTCCCCAACCTCTTGATCTCCGACCATCTACCAATGATTTTGGAGATTGAAATCTAATTATTTAACTTGTTTTAAGCTATTTCCATCCCATTCAATTACTGGCTCATCGCCATAATTTGCCTTTATTTCAACAGAATGGTTTTGCCAGGTACCGTATTCAATAGTTTTATTTTTTGGTCCTTCAAAAGGGGCTATAGCAAAATAAGCCGTTATTCTATAGCTATCAGCCATCATCTCCACCCTTTCGCTAGTTCTTATATTAT
>CAZRPX010000079.1:0-2214 GCA_964602085.1 uncultured Gammaproteobacteria bacterium | reverse complement strand
GAGAGTGTGGTCTGGATTATTCAGATGAAAATTATAATAAAGAAATTCAATTGGTAATTTTTAAAAAACAAATTGAATTGGCTCAAAAAAATAAATTACCTTTAATAATTCATGCCAGAAAGGCGGTTGATGAGACAATAGAAGTTCTAAAAGAATACAAAAACATAACAGGAGTGTTCCATTGTTATGCTGGTGGAGTAAAGAGAATTAAAAAAGTGATTGATTTAAATTTTTATTTTGGAATTGATGGCAATTTAACCTATGAAGATGGGTTAGTAAGTGTGATTAAAAACATACCAAAAGAGAGATTAGTCCTGGAAACTGATTGCCCATATTTGACACCTATACCCTTTCGTGGAAAAGCAAATAAACCGGCATATATAAAATATATTTATGAAAAAGTGGCAAAAATTTGGGATAATAGTTTTGAGGAGACAGAAAAAATAATTGATGGGAATGCGGAAAGACTGTTTAAGATATAAATTCTTAAATTTTCAATTTTCAAAATCCAATTTTCAATGAATTTTTAAATTAATTAATTCCTAATATCTAATTTTTTATCGACAGTCTTTATAGATATTCCGTGATAATGGTTTCGAGTTCTTGAGGCTTTGGGTAGCGATCAACAAAGACGACTTCTCCGTCAATTAACAAGACTGATTTACCCTGAATACCCATATTATAAACTCGACTCATATCCTGGACATACTCGGGGTCATAATCAATCTGCAGACGCTTAGATAGACTTTGCAAATCAGAAAATAATTTCTTACCTTGAGGGCTACCACGATCGTATAATTGAATATGCATGTAATTTAGTTTATCAAGTTTACGAATTTTGTAAAGTTTATAAACTTTTTTTGGCAATTGTGACAGTATTTAAAAGAAGTGACGAGACAGTCATAGGGCCTACCCCACCCGGTACTGGAGTAATATAGCTGACCAAATCTTGAATAGCATCAAAATCAAAATCACCACTAGTTTTGCCCGTAATTGGATTAATAGCATAGCCGACATCGACAATGATGGCATCTTTTTTGACATATTCTCTACCCAAAAACTTGGGTTTACCAATAGCAGAAATTAAAATATCAGCATCCTGACAAATTTGGGACATATTTTTGGTGTGCGAATGGCAAATAGTAACAGTACAATTTTTGGCCATAAGCTGGGCAAAAAGAGGTAGGCTTACATCTGGACTTCGACCAATTATTACAGCTTTTTTACCATTAAAATCAATTTTGTATTCTTCTAATAGTTTAATTATTCCGAGAGATGTGGCTGAAGGAATGGCATTAATATTTTTTTGAAAAAGCAGAGCTAAATTGAGAGGATTTAGGCCATCGGCATCTTTTTTGGGGTCTATGGATAATAAAACTTTGTCGGTGTCTATCTGTGAAGGAAGCGGGAGTTGAACCATAAAAGCTGTAATACTAGGGTCTTGATTAAGTTTGTCGACTAAGTTTAGAACATCGGTAGTAGTTGAATCTTGTTTGAGGTGATGAATTTGACCTCCAATACCAATTTTTAGAGCTTTGGTTTGTTTTAATTCAACATATTTTAAACTAGCAGGATCATCACCAACAAGAATAATATCAAGATTAATTTCTAATTTTAAATTTCTGATTTCTAATGATAAATTAGATAAGATTTTTTCAGATAAAGATTTGCCGTCGAGAAGAATCATAGTTTAGTTTATCAAGTTATAAAGTAGTAAGAATTTCAGAACCGGTGTGGGTAATTAAAATAGTATGCTCGAATTGGGCTGAAAGAGAGCCATCGAGAGTACGAATGGTCCAATTGTCATTGGTGTCTAATGTTACCTGATAGTTTTTTGAGGCATTAATCATAGGCTCTATAGTAAAAATCATGCCGGGTTTGAGAATAATATTTTCTCTAGGATTATCAAAATGAAACACAAAAGGATCTTCGTGAAACTTTATACCAACTCCATGGCCTCCCAAGTCACGAACAACACTAAAACCGTTTTTTTCAACAAAAGGTTGAATTACCTTACCAGCACAATCATTTAAATATCGACCAGGTTTAAGAGACTTTATTGATTTATTTAGTGACGTTTTGGTGACCTCAATTAATTTTTGAGCAATTTTTGAAATTTTACCTACTGGAAAAGTGGCCGAAACATCACCATAATAACCATTTAAAATGGTGGTGATATCAAGATTAATTATGTCTCCTTCTTTTAAAATTTGA
>CAZRPX010000078.1:0-2220 GCA_964602085.1 uncultured Gammaproteobacteria bacterium | reverse complement strand
ATGATAGTAGTAAATTTTAAAATTTATGAAGAAACTTTTGGAGAAAAGGCATTTGAGTTGGCAAAAATTTGTAAAAAAGTTAGTCAAAA
Organism: uncultured Gammaproteobacteria bacterium; assembly: GCA_964602085.1. Taxonomy (GTDB): domain Bacteria; phylum Patescibacteriota; class Microgenomatia; order UBA12405; family UBA12405; genus WARW01. The sequence goes on along the minus strand of CAZRPX010000078.1, from coordinate 2,131 downwards.
AACAAAAGTAAAAATTATTCCAGCAGTCTCGGCCCTGGATGCACTAAGAATTAGAAATGAGTTGGAAATTGATGTTTGGTTGCAAAATGTTGATGAGGTATTTGAGGGGGCCAAATCAGGATCAATTTCTCCAATACAAGCACAAATGTTGGGGGTATCCGGAAGTCTGATAAATCATTCTGAAAACAAAAAGAAACCAGGGTCGATAAAAAAAATGCTAAAAATTTGGCCGAATAAATTTAAGGCAATGGTTTGTTTGAGTAGTATGGGACAAACCGAAAGATGGGCTAAAAACATAAAACCTGATTATATCGCCTATGAACCAAAAAATTTAATCGGAAGCAAAGACAAATCAGTGGCCTCGGAAAAGCCAGATATAATTAAAAAAATAGTGGAAAAATATCCTGAAGTTCCAATTTTTGTTGGAGCGGGAATTCACTCAGCTAGGGATGTTGAAGTGTCACTGAAACTAGGAGCTAAGGGAATATTAATTTCTTCATATATTGTAAAAAATAAAAATCCAGAGGAAAGATTGGAAGAATTAGCCAGATGTTTTTGAGTCGAATAGTGTTATTTATTTAGATATTAGTATATAATTTAGATTACATATGGCATCTATAGACAATTTGTTGGTATCTTTGCTGGTCGATGAAGTCGTCGGCGGTTTTATCGTTACAATTCCACCTGGACATGTTGGTTGTATTTATAGCATTTTTAGAGGAGTTTTAAAAAATGTTTGGTATCCAGGGATGCATTTTAAAATACCAATAATTCATCGAGTAAAACTTTTTAATGCTCAATTGATTGAATATACGGTAGCTAAGGATATTTTATTAAAAGATAATAAGGAAATAATGGGTGATGAAATAATAAACGCAGTGACAGCTGATAATAAATTTGTGGCAGTGGAGGCGACAGTTTTGATAAAACTAGATACTGAAAGATTGCCAGAAATATGGCAAAATATTGGTGAAAATTTTGTTTCTAAAGTGGTACGACCAGTAACTAGAAGTCGGATTAGAAAAGTATTAACAAACCACACTTTAGTAATGGCTTTATCAACTAGTAGAAGTGCTATTGAGGATGAAATTAAAGACGAATTGAAACAATCGTTGTCGGGACATGGATTAGATGTCCAAAATTTTTATTTAAGTTCGCTAACTCCAATTGAGGGGTGGCAGATAACAGATGCTGAAATACCAAAAATTGAACCGGTAAGTCAATTGAAAACAGCCGAACAGATTAAGAGTGAAAGATTGTTTACTAACCAGCCAGAGTTAGATACCAACAACGAACTGAGTCAGCGCAATTAAGACTTTGATAAGCAGAATTTAGAGTGGAAAAACTACTAGCAACATCATCAAAAAGAATAATATTTTTAGGTATAGGAGTAACAGAGTAAAAGGCTTGGTATAAATTTCGATGACGGAGATTTATGTTTTTTATTTTTGCTTGAGTATAGGTGTGGCGACGACGAAAGAGGGTGTGGTCGCAAAAATTTAGGTTTAAATTTTGGGCGATTTTTTGACCCAAGAGAATAGATTGATTGAAACCTCGCCAATTTTCACGAGTAATATATAGAGGAATGGGGACAATAATAAAATGATTATCTTGCCAATACTTAAGTAAATGAGGAAAAGTAGACTTGATATTAATGGTCGAAATATCGGCTAATTCGTCGATAATATCGGTTACAAAATGGTATTTTAGTTCAAAAATAGCCTTTTTTATAATATTCTCATAATGAAATAAACTAAGACTCCCCTCTTTTGAATTTTGGTTGATATATTTTGGTTGATTATAACGTTGAGTTGAAAGACACTTTGAACAAAGATATTGACCATTAGAACCACAATTGAGACATTTTTTGGGGAAAATTAGATCGAGAATGAGAGACAAGTTAGTTAATAGTTAATAGTTAATAATAAATTAGAATTTTCAATTTTCAAAATCCAATTTTCAATAAATTTTCAATTTATTAATTTTTTAAATTAAAACATTAACAAATTGATTGGTATTTGTGAATTGAGAATTGGAAATTTTAATTTCGATAGATAATTTGGTACAATACAAGCTCTGGAGATGTATTGCATCGACGGAGTATGTACTTTAAAAAACGGCAAGCCGACTT
>CAZRPX010000077.1:0-2229 GCA_964602085.1 uncultured Gammaproteobacteria bacterium | reverse complement strand
TGGGAATATTTTTGTCAGTAAAATCAGTTAATCAAACCCAAGACACTCGAAGTAGTGCTGCTGGTGAAGAAAATCCTAATGCAAAAGAAATCATAAATGGTGTTTGTGGAAGTGCAAATGGAAAATCTTTAGAAGTTTTGCCATCTGATGAAGAATCTTGTGCGGTCGGAGCCATCAATTGGTATGATTCTGAGGGTACTGATGGTGAATATAATTGGACTTGTATCGGGACAGCAGAAGGTGAAGTTGACAATTGTACTGCATCAGTCAAAAAGTCTGAATAAATTATGATAGATTTTGGCGACGTAAAATTAAGAATGGGCAAAATTTTGTCCTTATTTATTAATGATATCTCCTCGATTCGAACTGGTCGGGCAACTCCTGGTTTGATTGAAAATGTGGTAGTGACAGTATATGGTGGTCAAAAAATGAAATTGATTGAATTGGGCTCGATTGGGGTGCCCGATGTTAGATCTTTGACTTTTCAGCCTTGGGATCAAACTTTAATTAGAGAAATAGCTAATGGGATAATGGCGGCCGGGACAGGTATGAATCCGGTAGTTGACGGTTCGTTGATTAGAATGAATTTGCCAATGTTGACAGTGGAACAGAGAGAAGATTATGTAAAATTATTAGGCCGAAAACTGGAAGCTGCTAGAGTAATGATTCGGGATGCTCGAGGGGATTATCGAAGTGGTTTGCAAAAAGCCAAACAAGACAAGACTGTTTCTGAAGATGAGTTTAAGCGAGATGAAACGGAATTGCAAAATATAACTGATGAATATATAAAAAAAATAGAAGAAGTCTCGGGTAAAAAAGAAGTGGAAATACGAGGGTAATTTTTTATAAATTCTTGTCACGAATTTTTCCGCTGGAAAATAAGTCTGCAATGCAGGCTTAAATACGCTCCAAAATTGTGACTGCAAATTTATTATTAAAAAATTATATAAATAAAAATTTTGGTAAAATTAAAACATGGATTTAATAATATTTGTAGTTGCTTTGTCGGTTTTAGTTTTGGTTCATGAATTTGGACATTTTATCGCGGCCAGAAAAACTGGGGTAAAAGTTGAAGAATTTGGTTTAGGGCTACCACCAAGAATTATTGGTAAAAAAATAGGAGAGACAATTTATAGTTTAAATTGGTTGCCGATAGGGGGTTTTTGTAAGATGTTGGGCGAAGATCCGACAGACTCGGCAAAAGATTTCGGGAAAAATAAAAAAGAATCGTTTCAATACAAAAAACCATGGCAAAAACTTTTGATAGTGTTGGGGGGAGTGTTGATGAATTTAGTATTGGCAATAATAATTTTTAGCGTCGTTTATACGATTTATGGGACTCCTGTTGAGACGGATAGGGTTTCAATTGTTGAAGTTTCCAAAAATTCTCCAGCAGAAAAAATTGGATTAAAAGAAAAGGATATTATTTTTAAGGTTAACGATAAAGAAATTAAAAAAGGACAGGAATTAATTGATGAAGTAGCTAAATATAAAGGTAAAAATGTAAAATTAATAATTAATAATGAAGAATTAAAAATTTATAATAAAGAAGTAGAAATAGAAGTTAGAGAAAATCCTCCTGAAGGTGAGGGTTCTATGGGCGTAGCGATTTCAAATACTGAGATGATAAAGTTTCCTTGGTACCGAATTGATAAGGGAATTGTGGCTGGATTTAGAGAAGCTTATTACTGGGGAGAAATAATTTTTGGGGGAGTATTCAAAATGGTTGGTGGGTTATTGGTGGGACAAGTTCCAAAAGATGTTAGTGGACCGATTGGAATGTATGAAGCGACTAGTGCTATCAAAAAAAATCAAGGGATATTGGCGGTAATTCATTTTTTTGGAATAGTTTCGGTTAATTTGGCAGTGGTCAATATTTTGCCGTTTCCAGCGCTAGATGGTGGAAGAATAATTTTTGTGATCTACGAAATGATTACTAAAAAACGAGCTAATCAAAAAATTGAAACAACAGTAAATAATTTAGGAATGTTGATATTATTAGCTTTGATTTTGGTGATCACGGTAGGGGATATTGGCAGACTAATTGGGAGATAATGTTTTCTCCTATTGACCAGAGTTTTGAAAAGTGTTTTACTTTTATATTACGATTATCATTAATATGAAAAAAAACAACGTTCACTCTCAAAAAGGAATTGCTCAATTAGTAATTTTGTCGATTATGGGGGTGCTCGCAATCGTCTTGCCTGTCGCCACTAAACTGGTTCAACA
>CAZRPX010000076.1:0-2309 GCA_964602085.1 uncultured Gammaproteobacteria bacterium | reverse complement strand
TCTTCAATCCGTATTTAGTTTGTAATTGAATTATTCCATTTTTCAAATTTGTCAAAAGCTCGGTATTGTCAGATTGGCCAATTTGATTTATTGCGTCAGCAAAGTATTTTTGCATTTCTGTATTCAAACCATCATCTCCCGTCGCCGAAGCCAAATACCAGTTAGTTGCGCTGTCAGCCGCCGATACAAAAGGCCATACTTTTGTGTTGTTTTTTAAACTTTCACCCATACTTTTTTTAGGATATATTTCTCCAAAACTTCTAATCTGAGACTCAGCCGCATACAACTTCTCCAAAACTTCCTTTGAGCTTAAATATTCCAAAAATTTCCAAGCTTCTGCCTGGTGTTTACTTTTATTGTTTACCCCTTCTGTCCAATATGTCGCCCAGTGAATATTAGTCAACTCAGTATCATCGCCCATAATTCCTCCATTTTTAGGTAATTGGGGAACTTTGGTAATTCCATATTTCAAATCCTTGTTTATTTTTTCGATATCAAACGCCCGCCAAGATGGTCCAAAATAAAAAGCTAATTTCCCGCTGGCAAACAAATTTGTCGTATTGGGTAAGTTTTTGTCCCACATATTATCGTTTGAATTGGCAAAATAGGCATAATATTTAAAAACGTCTTCCAGATTTTTATCATATTGACTCGACAGTTTATTGAGACTAATTCCATTTTGTTTCATCATTAAGCCCAAAATATCACTCCAGTGATCGACATTTCCATTAACCACCCCCATTCCAATTCCCGAAACTTGAATATTTCCTTTATTGTCTTTGACCGTTAATTTTTTAGCTGCTTTTTCCAGTTCCCACCAATCATCTGGGACTGAAATACTGGCTGCTTCCAAAAGTTCTTGGTTATAAAACAAAGCCAAACCATCATACATAATTGGGACGGATAGCCATTTATTGTTTTCTTTCAAATCCTCTTTATAGACATTCCAATAATCATTTTCCAGCCCAATTTTAGTCACCAATTCTGCTGGCACTGGCGCTAGGTGTTGTCTAAACATTGGTATCCAGCTGTTATGAATTCTATATATATCAACTTCTTCAGACCCATTACTCCCAGTTTTTGTTAATCTTCCATCAAGTCTAGTTCGATAATCATCCAGCTGATTTCTTTTATAATTTATTTTTATTCCTGGGTTTTTCGATTCAAAATCAGCGATTACTCCATTAATTACATTAGGCTCTTCCCATAAACCCCAATAATTTAAAGTTACTACCTCATTGACTGTTTTATTATTTTTATTTTTTGAAAAAATAAAAAATAAAACTAACCCAACAATAATCAGTACTACAAAGGTAATTATCCATTTAAGATTTTTTTTAATATCAAAGCCAACCTTTTTATTATTTACCTGGTTTTCCTCTGGTGGTATTTCTATCGTTTTTTCGACGGGTATCTCAGGGATAGCTTTTTCTTCTTCAACAACAGTTGTCTCTTGTTTCCTTGGTGGTAAAGGTGATTTTATTTCTTCAAAATCCATATATATATATATCATACTTAAAAAAAACCTCTCTGACTAGTTGCTGTTTTACTGGTAAAATACCAATATCATGTCACCTCTATTATTGTCCCTATTTTCTACTTTGCTGATTAGCCTTGTATCTTTACTTGGCCTCTTTTTAATTTTAATTAAACCAAGTTCACTCAACCGACTCACTTTGTTTTTCGTCAGTTTTGCTATTGGTGGCCTTTTAGGCGACGCTTTTATTCATCTTATTCCTCAATCGTTTAAATATTTTGAGTCCGAATCGACCACTTCTTTATTTATTCTTGTCGGAATTCTTCTTTTTTTTATTTTAGAAAAAATTTTACTTTGGCATCATTGCCACAAAGTCGACTGTCATCAGTCAACCAAACATATCGCTACTTTAAACCTAGTTGGGGATAGTGTCCACAATTTTATCGACGGCGCTCTGATTGCCGCCAGTTTTCAAATAAGTACTTTTGTTGGTCTAACTACGACGTTGGCTGTCTTTCTTCACGAAATTCCCCAAGAAATAGGTGATTTTGGCATTCTTATTCACCACCAATTTAGTGTCAAAAAAGCCCTTTTTTTAAATTTTTTTACTGCCTTATTTAGTTTTTTTGGTGTTTTTCTTGTTTTTATTTTTGATACTAGTTTTTCTTCTTACCTAATTCCAATTACCGCTGGTGGTTTTATCTATCTTGCCGCCACCGACTTGATCCCCGAACTCCATCGTCACGATACCAAAATTAAAAATTCTCTAATTCAACTAATTTGCATATTATTTGGTATTGGTCTCATGTTTAGTCTTACTTTTATCGAATAA
>CAZRPX010000075.1:0-2545 GCA_964602085.1 uncultured Gammaproteobacteria bacterium | reverse complement strand
AAAATATTTCCCCAAGACTGAATAATTTTATCCAGATCTATTCCTGTTACTTCTAAAATTAAGGAATTATTTTCATCTGTTTTATTTATCAAATTCTCATCGCCCATCTCGTTAATCTCATCCTTTTTTGGTTTTAAAGTTTTTATTGTTTTTTCTATTTTTTCAACTTCAGGGTCATTTTTTTCTTCAATTTGTTTTACAGAAATACCCTTATTATTATTTATAAAATCAATTACTGCCAACTCTAATGGCAGTTGATCAATTTCTGTTTCTTTTTCTTGTTTTGCCGCTCGAATTAATAGTGAAATCCATTCTTCCAACTGAAATAAATTCAATTCAGATTTTTTACCACTACCCACCTCAAATACTAACAATAACTTATTCATAAAATATTCCAAGAATTTTTGTCTTAAAGATACAAAATCAATCCCATCATTAGACATTTTTTCTAATTTTTCTAAAATATTTTTAGTTTTACCGGCCAACAAATCTTTTTCAAGCTCCTCTTCGTTATAATCACCACTTTTATTTATATAAAAACCAATTACATTGTCAAATGTAATATTTTCCCCAAAAGATAATACCAATTCATTGAAATTTTTTTGAAGATTACGAAAACTCCCGTCACTTTTATCCAAAATATAATCAATTGTTTTATTGTCAATGTTAATTTTTTCTCCTTTAATAATTTTTTGGAGTGAATTTCTTAAAGCTTCTTTATCCCCTTTTCTAAAATCAACTTTTACTAATCTTGACATGACCGTGTCTGGTATTTTTGAGACATCAGTAGTGCACAAAATAAAAATAGTATGTTTAGGCGGTTCTTCGATTAACTTCAAGAGTGCGTTGAAGGCCTCTTTTGTCATCATGTGAACTTCATCAATAATAAAAACCTTGAATTTCAACTTACTGGGAGACAAATAAGCCTTATCTTTTAAATTACGAACATCCTCTATCCCTCTATTTGAAGCAGCATCCATTTCCAAAATGTCAATCGATCCACCTTTTAAAATTTCCTGACAATTACCACACTGATTACACGGTTCGCCATCTTTTCGATCTTCACAATTGATAGCTCTAGCTAAAATTCGAGCGGCCGAAGTTTTCCCTGATCCTTTAGGTCCAGAAAATAAGAAAGACTGAGGGATATCATTTGATCTTAAAAAATTTCTTAAAGTATCAGCCACCTCAACCAAATCTAATTCAGAAATTTTAGCTGGTCTATATTTTAGATGAAAAACTGACATCAATAGATTAAACCAGAGGTGAACTTAATTTACAATAACACTATCTACATCAATACCTATTCATCGTCTCTCTCAGTCAAAGTTTTTTTGACCAAATTTAGATCCAATGTATTAACCACTCCGTCCATATTTAAATCACCTTCTATTCCGCATTTGATTTCCGACCCTGAGTTTAATCTTGATTTAATATAGCCCAAATCAACCGTATTTACCGCTCCATCGACGCTAACATCACCAGACAACAAAGTATATTCACTAAAATCATAAGTTTTATTGCTTTTTAAATCGATATCACAAACAACACTCTCCGCCATTTTCCCGGTTTGCCCATCTAAACACATTTTTCTTCTCAAATGCCACGGACCTTTAACTTTTATGTAATTAAAATTATTTACCATGCTATATTTATTACTATCAAGCCTTAAACTTGTTACCTTAAAAACACGATTTCCTTTAGTGTCTACTTCATTTGTTTCTTCAAAAGTGGCTTCAATATTATCTTCATATTTATTGGTTGGCACATTTTCAATGCTTAACATCAATTTTGTTTTATCAACCAAAAACTGGTCGATACAATTTGACCCCGGAAGTATTCCATCAAAAGCTATTTTAAAAGAGATATTAGTCTCAAATATTTTGCTTACCACTGCTTTTATATTTGTAAAAATATTTGTCCCTTTTACTTTGGCTGTAATTGTGGCCTCACCCTCCTTGTTGGCAGTAACTAATCCATTAATATCGACCGAGGCAATATTGGCATTATTACTTTCCCATAAATAAGAAACTGTTTTACCTTCAGGAATAGTTTTTGTTGTCAATTTCAATGACTCCCCAACTGTCAAAGACAAAGGATTTGGTGTCACTACGATATCGGTTATTGATAAGGCTATGGTTTCAATCGGGATCACCGTTGTCGTTCTTGTTGGAGCTCTGGTTGGTGCTTGGGTTAGAGCTCTGGTTGGCACTTGGGTCGGGGCTCTGGTTGGTACTTGGGTCGGAGCTCTAGTTGGAGCTCGAGTTGGGGCTCTGGTGGGTGCCGTGGTTGGGATAACCGTCGAAGCGGGCGGATTTGTTGGCGTATTAGTTTGTCCGCCTGATCCTCCTCCAAGCATTGAGGAAACACTAACCCCTTCAACCGAATAATCTCCAAGATTATATGAATCTTTTTTCCGACAATGATTATTAGATCTACTACAATAATGATTAGCATAACAATCACTAGAACGAGAACATTCTCCTCCACTTCTGACCTTACATACATCTGAATAACAAACATAAGGAGATCGACAATCGCTTTC
>CAZRPX010000074.1:0-2661 GCA_964602085.1 uncultured Gammaproteobacteria bacterium | reverse complement strand
CATATGGATTTGTATAAAATTACTTCAGAAAAAGATTTGGAGGAGATAAAATTTTTGGATTTATTTGAAGAAAATACTGTTAGTTGCATTGAATGGCCAGAACAAATGGGAGAAAAGTTTTTGGAGAAGTTGAAAGAAAAAACTAGAGTAGTGCCAGTAAACTTTGAATACGTGGATGAGAGGACGAGAGAGATAAAATACTAGAGAAAATTTCTAAGGTCTAATTTCTAATGTCTAAAAAAAAACAAGACAGAATTAAAGAAGTTGGAAGGAAGAGACAAACTGGTCACATTCGGTTTTGAGGGATTCGAGACCGTTATGAATGCATTGAAGAGTGTAATTTTTACTGTCTATTTGTAGATCAATAATTGTTTGGGTAGCAATATCGTATCTAAAAGTTTTTTGACCTGAAACTAGTAAGGTTGTTGTAAACTGGCGATCGGGATGAGTCCAAGACCATTTTCCAGTCGGACTTACGTGTATAGCAAAATTTCCAGCTTTGTTAACAAAAGTATACCGATTTCCGCTAGGCTCGGAGTCTTGATGTATTATTCTTTGATTAGTATGGGAAACTGAAAAACCATCTTCTTTGTTTTCATATAAAACAATATCTTTGGAAGTAGTTGGAATAACTGATGGACTTGGGGTTACAGTTAATTTTGGGGTAGCGGTTGCAGAGGCGATTGGCGTGGTCTTGTTTACAGTGGGAGTAATTACTTCAAAAGAAATAAAAGTATCTTCGTCAGTTGTTTTTTCGATAGTATCAGTTGGAATAAGTTCAATCTTAGGAATGGTTGAAGAGGTGTAGTTGGAAGAATTTCTGTCTTGGTATATATTAAAAAGAAAATAACCACCAACTGCGGATAAAATTATTAAAAAAATTGTTAAAGTTAGATAAAGACTATTTTTATTTTTCATATTGTGATTACTAATATATAATACCGAATAATGAAAATATTGGCAATAGAAACTAGCTGTGACGATACTTGTGCGGCAGTGTTAGATAATGACAGAGTCTTGTCAAACATAATCTCGTCTCAAACAGACTTGCATGCTAAGTGGGGCGGAGTGGTACCGGATATTGCAAAACGTGCCCATATGGAGAGAATTGAGGCAGTAATTGCGGAAGCATTAATTCGATCAAATTTAGCAATTTTCAATTTTCAATTTTCAAAAAATAAAGAAGAAAAAGTAAACAAAATTATTGAAGAAGGGATGAAAAAAATTGATGTGATTGGAGTGACGTTGGGGCCGGGGCTGGCAATTGCTCTGGGGATTGGGGTAAATAAAGCTAAAGAATTAGCACTAAAATACAACAAAAAACTAGTCGCAGTAAATCATATTGAAGGTCATATTTGGGCAAATTTTTTGAAGAATAAAAATGGCAAACCAGAAAGAAAATTGGAGTTGCCAGCACTGGCTTTGACAGTGTCAGGGGGACATACGAAGATCATCTTGATTAAACAAGATGATCAATTTTCAATTTTCAATTTTCAATTTTCAAATCAGAACCAAGGACAAAATCTTTTAAAACCCCCTTCGGCTATGCCGCTTTCCCCTTTGACAAAAGGGGAATCTAAAACTCAATCTCCCACTATCCCCTCTTTGACACGAGGGGGAACAGAACAAAAACTAACTTACATGGTTGTTGGGGAGACGTTGGATGATGCGGCCGGAGAAGCATTGGATAAGGCGGCTAAAATGTTGGGGTTGGGATATCCTGGTGGACCAATTATAGAAAGACTGGCTCAGACAGGCGATATAAATTATTTAGATCTTCCCCATCCATTGGCAGATAAAAAAATACTTGATTATAGTTTTTCTGGGCTTAAAACAAGTTTTTATTACAAAGTAAAAGACTGGCCAAAAGAAAAGATTTACCAAAATTTGAATAACTTAGCGGCGACTTTTCAAAATGCGGTATTTGAAACATTACTTAGAAAGTATAAATTGGCGATAGAAAAATACCAACCAAAAATGCTTTTGGCCAGTGGTGGAGTGTTGGCCAATTTGGAATTACGAAAACGATTAAGAAAATTAGCTAAAAAAATGGATTTACCAATTTATATGCCAACACATAAAAATTTGAATACAGATAACGCGGCAATGATTGGAAGAGTGGCATATAACAAGGCTTTACTGGAAGAATATGTTGTAAATGTGGGTAGTTTGGATAGGGATCCGAGACTTTATATTAGTTAAGAGTTAATAATTAAGAGTTAATAGTTAATAATTAAGAGTTAATTTTTTGATGTTTTTATTATTTTAGTGATTATTTTAATAATTTCTTCACAATCATTTATAAGAGATGAGCTTTGATTCTGATTAATAAAATTACTTTTATTTAATAGATTAATCCAATAAAGAGTTTCTAAAGATTCTTTGTAAGCAATAGAAAATTTTGAAATAAAATCTTTTTTAGATTGACCACCGAGAGCTTCTTGGACATTAGCACCAATTGAGGTGCCACTTCTTAATAGTTGTTTAGATAAGATAAATTCTTTTTTATTATCTTTAAGATATTTGTAGAGATTAATTATCCTTAGAGCAAAATCAAAACTTTTTTGAGAGACAATACTATCTTTCACTTTTTAATTAGTAATTCTTAATTATTAATTAGTTTTGAGGGCCACGGCGGTAGACGGCTGCCCAGGCGGCGAA
>CAZRPX010000073.1:0-2739 GCA_964602085.1 uncultured Gammaproteobacteria bacterium | reverse complement strand
GGATGTATATCCGGAGTTTAATAATCACAAGTTATTTCCAGTCCTGCTAAACAGGGCAAACATAATACCCGTATCCCCTTTCTATATTTTTTAGAAAGGGGAAAATAGGTTTATCAAAATGTATGAAATAATTTACGATTTTAGTAATTTACTTGTTGCCCATAAAAAAGTTACAAAAAGCAATAAAAACAAATTAACATCAATCAGGTATTTTTATTTTTTAGAAAACAATTTATTGCGACTTAGTAAATTATTGTTTGAAGAAAATTACATAATTAAACCCTATAAACATTTCATTGTTATTGATCCGAAAAGACGGCAAGTATCAGCACCAGCTTTTGAAGACAGAATTGTTCAACATTCTTTAGTATCGGTAATTGAGCCGATTTTTGATAAAACATTTATTGAAGATGATTATGCTTGTAGGAAAAATAAAGGAACACATTATGCCTTAAAAAGATTAAAAAAATTTTTACAAAGTGCGCGAACTTTTTATGGGAAAGATAAAGATGTTTTTGTTTTAAAATGTGATGTCAAAAAGTTTTTTAGCTCAATATCTTGGGATGTTTTGTTAGAGATAGTTTTTAAAAAAGTTAGAGATGAAAAGACTGCTAATTTAATCAAAAAATTTGTGACAACTTATTCTCAATTTCATGAGAGTGGTGATTTAAAGGCGTGTCAACAAAATTTGTTTGAGGAAAAAAAAGACGAGCCACCAGTTTCAGTACATAACAGGACTGGTCTGCCAATTGGAAATTTGACCAGTCAATTATTTGCCAATGTTTACATGAACGAGTTGGATCAATTTGTAAAAAGAAAATTAAAAGAAAGATGGTATGGAAGATATATGGATGATTTTTTTATTATTTCCGGAGACAAAGATCACTTAAAACAAATTAAAATTGAAATAAATAATTTTTTGAAAAATAGATTAAAACTCAATCTTCACCCTAAAAAATCATTTATTCAAAATGTAAAATATGGAGTCTGTTTTGTTGGATATAGGATTTTTTATGATCATATTTTGATTAATGGTTCGACTTTAAGACGATTTCAAAAAAAATATGCGAGAAAATTGAAAAGATATAAAAGTGGAAAAATTAGTAAAGATGATTTAAATCGATGCCAACAATCGTTTTGTGGTCACATGAAACACGCCAATGCTTATTGGTTAAGAAAAAAGATGTTTGGTGAGTGATTTTTTTTAATAAAAAAGATACTAGATATAAGAGTTTTAAATGATAATTCTTAGTTTTTAAATATTTGGTTGAAAACCTTAGTAAACCGTGGATCTATATAATATGTGTTTAATTACCACTTCAAAAAATGTTTATAGAATAAAATCTAAATAATTACTTCTATCTATAACAGTGAATTCTGATTCTTTATAGGTATCAAGAAAAGTTTTGGCTGAAGTACTTTTAACTTTTCCCCATTTAAATTCAAAACCAAAAAGCTTTCCATCCCTTTCCTCTATTAAATCTATTTCGTGTTGTTCCCAGGTTCTCCAAAAATAATTATTACCATAGATATTTTTATAAGTTTTTTTCTTTAATCTTTCAATAAACAAAAAGTTTTCCCAAAGCTTCCCAACATCATCACGTAGGTCGACAGTATTAAAACTGGAAATTAAGGCATTTCTAACTCCATTATCCCAAAAATAATATTTATTTTTTTGGGTAATTTCTTTACGTAAATTACGACTATAACCACTTAAACGACGAATTATAAAAGACTTCTCTAACAAATCTAAATATCTAGCCACTGTTTTATAATCTATTCCCAATTTTTGGCTTATTTCTGTTAAAGAAACCTCTTGTCCAATCTGAAAAGCCAATAATTTGAGAAGATCAAAGACGGTTTTTGAGTTTTTGACCATATCAAAGGCTAAAATATCTTTTAGTAAATATGATTCAACTAACTCTGTTAATAGGGTAACTTTTTGATGTTTGTCCTCAGTTATTAAAACATCAGGGTAAGAACCAAAAATTAACCATTCATCAAGCTGGTTTTTCAAATCAAACCGACTATAAAGTTTAGAATATTCTATTTGGGAAATTGGAAAAAGAGTTAAGGTGTTTTTTCGACCAGTTAATGGTTCTCCTACTTGGCCAGCCAATTCAAAAGAGGATGAACCAGTAGCAATCACTTTAATCTTTGGAAATTGATCGACAATAATTTTTAAATTTAAACCAATGTCGGGTATTTTTTGAGCTTCATCAATAGCTATTAACTGGTTATCAGCCACATAATCACGGATTAAATCAAAATCAGATGAACTTAAAATATGTTGTATTTTTATATTGTCCCCAGAATCAAGCCGGTATTTTAACTTAGTTTTTTTTAAAAAGTCATTTAATATCGTGGTTTTACCGACTCGACGAGGGCCGTAGATTAATAAGACTTTATTAGATTTCAAAAAATTGTCTAAATTATCATAAACTCGAGGTATTTTTGTCATATATTATGTATATCATACTCCTTGAAATTAATCAATTACAAGGAGTTACATTCCTTAAAATAAGATGGTTTGTTTGATTATATAATAGTGCTTTTAGATAGGTGATAAAAAACTAAAACTTTATTAATAACCATTTTGTGGTCACATGAAACATGCCAATGCTTATTGATTAAGAAAAAAGATGTTTGGTTAATTAATTTACTTCAGGTGGTTGTAAATTAGAGTCATTTAGGTTTTAATTAATAAATATAGTATGTAATATTTTTTGAAGTGAAAAT
>CAZRPX010000072.1:0-2884 GCA_964602085.1 uncultured Gammaproteobacteria bacterium | reverse complement strand
AAAAACCATTGAGAAAAAATAGTTAGATACATGGGAATTTTAGTAAGTCCGGCAGCAGAAAAAACATTACTGTATGACATATGAAGGCCAACAAAACCAAAACTAAGAGCCACGATTCTAATCATATTTGACCCTCCCTGAATAACCAGTGGGTCGTGAGGAATAAAAAATGAAATTAAATTTTTGGAAAAAATAAAAGAAAGAACTCCTAAAAAGGATAAAACCACAAAAGACATAAGAGCACTAATTTTTGATATTTTTATGGCTTGGTCAAGGCGCTTGGCGCCAATGTTTTGACCAACCAAAGTACCATTGGCAATGGCCAAACCGACTCCGACCATAATGGCGACCTGGTTAATATTCATCCCCGCTCCATAGGAAGCAACAGCGGTAGTACCAAAACTAGCGACCAAAGAAATAACTAGGGTCATGGCAAAATTACGACTAGATTGTTCGATTGAGGTGGGTAAACCGATCCAAAAAGCTTTTTTTATAAACTTAAAATCGGGAGCGAAATGTTTTATTTTTAAATCGACGCCATATTTACCTCCAAAAAGAATAGCCAAGCCAATAATGGCGGCAATTCCTTGAGTAAAAAGGGTGGCAACAGCGGCTCCTTGGACTCCAAAACCAGGGATAGATTTCCAACCAAAAATGAAAAGTGGGTCAAGAATAAAATTAAGCAAAGCCGTCCCGGCAACAATCAAGACTGGAATTTGAGGACGACCAATACTTCGCATAATCGACTGAAACATAAAAAAAGAAAAATTAAAGATGACGGCCAAAAAAGAGACTCGAAGAAAACCTAGTGCCATAGCAAATATTTCACTATTAGCACCCATAAGAGAAAGAATTTGCGGGGCAAAAATGTAACCAAGAGAGCTAAAAATGAGGGAAATAAAAGTAATTAGAAGTAGAGTTTGAGCGGCAGAATGAGAAACCATAGAATAATTTTTGGCGCCAAAATACTGAGCTACAAGAGTCGAACCAGCTATAGCAAAACCAACTCCAAGAGCAATGGCCAAAAAGATTATTGGAGAACAAATTGAAACCGAAGCCAGAGCAGCTCCACCAAGTCGTCCAACCCAAAAAGAATCAGTCATTTGGTACATCGACTGAATAATGTTGGCCAAAATAATGGGGATCGACAAACTAAGGATTGATTTTAAAACTGGTTCTTGAGGAATAAATTTAGTATTTTTTATCATAAAAAAAAGGTTCTTTAATATAGACTAATTATTATTAAAAAACAATAAAATAATGGTATTATTTAGATATATGAAAAAACAAAAAAAAGAAACGGTAGTAAAAGAAGTTAAAAACGAAACAAAAGACTGGAAAAAATTATTAGTTGATTTAGAAAATAAATTAGTCGAAGTATCCAAAGGATTACCTCAATTGCCCGAATCGGTGGGTGAATTTTTGGTAAAGTATGGGCCATATTTGATGATTGTTGGGTTAATCTTTGGAGTGTTGTCGACATTAGCCACTTTTGGGTTAATGGCGGCTTTTAACCCAATGATTAGAGCTGGTTATGCATATGGTTATCGATATGGAACTCATTTTTCTGTTTATGGAATTGTTAGTTTAATTTCGATGGTTTTGATGGCAATAGCAATCCCAGGACTACTAAAGAGAACCAAAAATTCCTGGAATTTAATGTTCTATGCCTCATTAATTACAGCAATTTCCTATTTGGTAACCATGAATATTGGTAGTTTGATTATTGGCATGGCAATTAATTGGTATTTTCTATTCCAAATTCGAAAATTCTATAAATAGAAAAAGGAAACAAAATAGCTTATACTCAAAGCAATGGATACAAAGGAAAAAATTGCTTTAATTTCTCGTAACTGTCAAGAGGTATTAACCGAAGTTGACTTAAAAAACCTAGTTGAGAGTGGGACTGAATTGAAACATTACATTGGGTTTGAAATTTCAGGGATGGTTCATTTGGGAACAGGTTTAATATCAATGGGAAAAATTGCCGATTTTATAAAAGCTGGGGTTAAATGTCGAATTTTGTTGGCTGACTTTCATTCTTATTTAAACAACAAATTGGGAGGTAACTGGGAAAATATTCGTTGGGCGACAGAAAATTATTTTAAGGCGGGATTAATAGCGTCTTTGAAGTGTTTTGGAGTCGACGAAGATCAAGTTGAATTTATTACCGGAAGAGATTTGTATGAAAACAATTTGGTTCACTGGGAAACTTTTATGGAAGTAGGGAAATATGTCACTTTATCAAGAAATTTAAGATCAATTTCGATTATGGGTAAACAACAAGGAAATGATGTTGATATGTCAACTTTGTTTTACCCCCCGCTACAAGTGGCCGATATTTTTACTTTGGGAGCAAATGTTGTTCACGCTGGAATGGATCAAAGAAAAGCTCATGTAATTGCCAAAGATGTGGCTAAAAAATTAAAAATTAATCCATTAAAAAATAAAAAAGGTGAAGTGATTTCTCCAATTGCAATTCATCAAAATTTAATTGCCGGACTGACTGGACCATCAAAAGGAGAAAATAACGAAGAAACTTTAAAGATGAGTAAATCTAAACCAGATAGTGCGGTTTTTATCCATGACACCCCAGATGAAATTAGAGAAAAAATTAAAAAAGCTTATGCCCCACCAAAAGAAATTGAATTTAATCCGTTAATTAATTGGGTGGAAACATTGGTTTTTTGGGGAGAAAAAACAGGTAATTTCAAAATTTGCCGACCAGAAAAATTTGGCGGAGATGTTATTTATACCAACATTGATAAATTAATTGCGGATTATAAATCGGGTGAATTGTTCCCTCTTGATCTTAAAAACGGACTGGCTGATTGGCTGATAGAAAAATTGGCACCAGCTAGAGAATACTTTGAGAGACCAGAAG
>CAZRPX010000071.1:0-2892 GCA_964602085.1 uncultured Gammaproteobacteria bacterium | reverse complement strand
AGCCGGTCAGATAGTCAGATGGTTAGTTATTCAGCTAATCAGCCTGTCAGATATTCAGATAATAAGATAAGGATTTTAGGAGTTGAGTTGTTTACCAAAAGCGACGCATTCTTGAATCATATCGACCAGGGCGAAACCAGGAAATTCTAGAGCTCTTTTTATGGTGTCGTTGAGCTTAACCATATCCCGATTATCAACTGATTCGACAAAAACATCAGGATTAATTGATTTTATTAACTTAACTGGATCTACTGGAACATTAATGTTTCCTGTTGGAGTAGATTTTGTCCGAGAACCTTTTGGGGTGGTAGGACTGGTCTGGCCCGTGGTTAAACTATATAAAAAATTATTAGAAACAAAGACTTTAATATTAATATTGGAACGAACGGCACTGACTAAATGGTTTAAGCCTTCACCATAAATTCCACCATCACCACCAATAACACATACAAAAAGATTGGGGTTGGCAATTTTTTCTCCCATAGCAGTGGCAATTGACCGGCCATGCAAAGTATGGAATCCATAGGTTTTAAAAAAATCAGCAAAGTTACCAGCACAACCAATGTCGTAATTCATAACTAAATTGCTACTGTCGACATTTAAATCGGAAAGGTTTTTTTGGATAGCGGCAAAAACCAGATAATTGTGACAACCTGGACACCAAGTGGGAGTAATATTTGAGCGATAGTTTTGCATATTATTTTAAACTCTTTCCCTCGACAAGCTCGGGATTTCCCT
This sequence comes from uncultured Gammaproteobacteria bacterium, assembly GCA_964602085.1. Lineage (GTDB taxonomy): Bacteria > Patescibacteriota > Microgenomatia > UBA12405 > UBA12405 > WARW01. Next base: position 2,154 of record CAZRPX010000071.1, on the reverse strand, counting down.
TAAAAAGGGCAACTTTTATTTTTTATTATTTAAATATTTAATTATTTCTTCTGGGAAGAATGGGCGACCATCAAATTTGAGATGTATTTTTTGAGGATTAAAATCAAATTGGGATTTTAAGACACTCACTAATTGACCTGTCCCGTTGTTTTCTATGACAATGATTTCTTTAAAACCATCAATAATTTTTTTAATATCTGGATTGATTGGCCAGAGAGTTTTTAATTGCAAAAAAGCAAAATCAGATGAATTTTTAATATTTTTTAGGGCTTCTAAAATTGGACCCTTGGTTGAACCCCAAGAAATAATTAATTTTTTGGCAGATTTATCACCAAATAAATTGGCTTTTGGAGATAATTTGAGAGCTAATTTATATTTAGAGTTTCTCTTGTTAAACATTTTTTTGGCGGTAGTGGCATCTTCGGTAGAAAAACCATATTCGTCATGTTCGTAACTATTGGCCAAGAATTGGCCGTTTTGAATGCCAGGAACAGTACGGGGAGATATCCCATCTTTAGAATATTGGTATCTTTTGTAATCATTATTTGGGGTTTTTTCAATGTCTCCTAGTTCAATTTTTGGCTTTAATTTGGTTAAATCTTGAGTGCTTGTGCTTGATTCACCTAAAAATTTGTCACTGATAACTATTACTGGAGTTTGAATTTTGGCGGCAAGATTTAGAGATTGATAACCCATCTCAAACGACTCATCAATGTCACCTGGAGCAATAACAATTTTGGGAAACTCTCCGTGACCAGAATTAATTGCATGCAATAAATCTGCTTGGGCAGTATAAGTAGGAATTCCGGTAGCAGGACCTGGACGAGACACTAGATAATAAACAACACCAACTTCTGAAACACCACAAAGACTCATGGCTTCATTCATAAGAGCAAAGCCACCACCTGAGGTGCCGACAGCAGTTCGGGCGCCGGCGAAAGCAGCTCCAACAGCCATGTTGGCAACACCAATTTCATCTTCGGCATGAATTACTTTCATGTTTGGATAAGCCTCTTGTTTGGCAGCTAAAAAATGAAGAGCGCCAGTGGCCGGAGTCATTGGATAGGCACAATAGAAATCCCCTTTTCCAGCCAAAAAACCCAAACTGTAAGCTTCGTTTCCTTCGTAAAAATCGATTGTTTTGGTAGTTGTCTTATGAATTAAATTTAATTTATATTTTGAAAAATTTGTTTTGGCATAATCATACCCCGACTGAATAGCTCTGGCATTTAAATCACAAAAATTTTTATAAAAACCACAAACAATTGTTTTGGTTAATTCTAGGTCAAAATTAAATAGATAGGCAGCAACTCCAAGGCTAATAGTGTTGACTACTTGGGCACTACCAATTTCGTTTGCAAGGGTTTTTAAGGGTAGAGATAAAAATTTACCTTTTCTCTTTTGGTTAAATTCAGAATTTATTTGGTCGATTTGTTCGTCAGAAAAAATTAGGGTATCTTTTGTAAATTCACCAAGATGTTGAGGCCAATGATTGGGGACAATTGAAAACAAAATATCTATAAAATAATGGGGAGCAAAAACTTTGTCTTGAGAAAAACTAATTTGACAAGTATTGTGACCACCTCGGACTAAAGAAGGATATTCACTATAATCGGCCAAACTTAAACCGTGAGCAACTAATATTTTGGAAAAAAGCTGACCAACAGACTTGATTCCCATCCCGGCTGGACCAGCAAATTTAATAGTGAAGACTTTTTTAGACATAGGTTATTTTACTACAAATTAGTTACTTTTCTTGACACTAAATAAGGGTGTGATAAACTACAAGCTGATTTAAGCAATAAGAGAAATTGATAATATATTGCCCAGGCACAAAATTATTGTGTATTAATATTTTTAGGGCATAATTAGTCTTTGTAGGTCACGGCCAAAAGACATTGCTACTTACAAAAATATTATGTACAACAATAGAAGTGCGTCATTCGGGCGCTCAAATAGAGGAAGTCAGTCTAGTGGTGAGTTTAGAAACTTTAGTGCTCCCCGATCAAAATTTTCCCGACCAAAGTCAAACTATGGAACATCTAGACCTAGTTTTAGTAGACCTGTAAGCCGGTTTGGAGCCCCAAGAAAAGCTAAACGATTTGGTGATGATATTAATCCGGCATTATTTATAAAAAAAGCCTGTCCAGTGGT
>CAZRPX010000070.1:0-2994 GCA_964602085.1 uncultured Gammaproteobacteria bacterium | reverse complement strand
AAGTTGAAAAGCTCCAAGGACATTTGACTGAAAACAAACACGATTCTCCTGCAAAACGTGGAATTTTAACTAAAATTGCTAAACGTCGCAGACTACTTCGTTACCTTTCTATCCATAATCCCGAAAGATACGGCGCTGTTATCAAAAGTTTGGGTCTCAAGAAATAACTGCTTTGTTAGTCTATAATTTATATATCAAAAATTTATGAAAAATTATTCCCAAGATATTTTGGTGGGTGAAAAACATATTTCACTTTCCACTGGTAAACTCGCTCCTCAAACCAATGCTTCTGTTGTCGCTCAATATGGCAATACTATTGTTTTAGCTACTGTTTTGATGGGTAAATTAGACGAAACCAAAGATTATTTCCCTCTCTCAGTCGAATTTGTTGACAAACTTTATGCCGGAGGCATTATTAAAGGCAGCAAATGGATCAAGCGTGATGGCGGTCCATCTGACACTGCTGTCCTTTTTGGTCGTATTATCGACCGATCTCTTCGTCCCTTGTTTCCAAATGGATTTTTAAATGAAGTTCAAATTATCACCACTGTTTTGAGTAACGACAAGAAAAATGATGTGGTTATTCCTGCTTTTATGGCCGCTTCGGCTGCTATGGCTATTTCTGATATTCCTTTCCGTGGCCCAGTTTCTGCTGTTCGCGTTGGCTCTGTCAACAATCAATTAGTCATCAATCCCGATTTAGAAGAGCTCCAAAAATCAAAATTTGATCTCTTGGTTTGTACCGGACCAAAAGGTGTCAATATGATTGAAGCTGATGGTAATATTGTCGAAAACGACTTAATGATTCAAGCTATTGAATTAGCCAAAAATACAGGTGATGCTGTCAACAAACAAATTGAAGAATTTGCCAAAATGGTTGGTAAAGAAAAAATTAGTTTTGAACCAGCCGGTCCTTCAGAGGATTTGATAAAAGAAGTTGAGTCTAAAATTAGTGCTGATGTCAAAGAATTTTTTGATAAAGGCATTGACGGTGGACACATGATAGGTCAAGAATCGATTGTCGAAAAAGTAAAACAATTGTATCAAGACAAAATCAAATCAGAAGAAGTTTCTCAAAATCATTTAGTTGCTGCTGTTGATGAGATTGTTAAAAAGCATGTCAGGAAGCAAACTTTAGCTAAAAACCGTTATGACAAACGAGCTATGGATGAAGTTAGATCCCTCAACATCGAAGCTGGAGTTTTACCTATGACCCATGGTTCGGCCCTTTTTGAAAGAGGTCTAACCCAAGCTCTAACAGTGACTACTTTAGCTCCACTATCAGACAAATTATATTTAGAAGATTCAGTTGGAGAAATTACCAAACGCTATCTTCATTATTATTCAGCTATGCCTTTTTCTACTGGACAAGCCGGACGAGTTGGTCGTCCCGGTCGACGTGAAATTGGGCACGGTGCACTTGCTGAAAAGGCATTAATTCCAGTAATTCCTAGTGAGGCTGATTTTCCTTACACTATTGTTTTAACTTCAGAGGTTTTATCACAAAATGGTTCTTCTTCTATGGCTTCGACCTGTGGTTCGACTATGTCTCTTATGGACGCTGGTGTTCCTATTAAGGACAAAGTTGCGGGTATCTCTGTTGGTTTAGTCGCCGAGTCAGATGATAATTATGTTTTACTAACTGATATTGCTGGAATAGAAGATCATTTTGGTGACATGGATTTTAAAATTACTGGAACCCGAGACGGAATTACGGCTATTCAACTTGATATCAAACGTGAAGGGTTAACCCTGCAAATGATTCGTGAAACTTTTGTTGCTTCAACAAAAGCCAGACTTCAGATATTAGACAAAATGGAGTCAGTTTTAGCCTCTCCTAGGGCTCAACTTTCACAGTTTGCTCCCAAGATAAAATTAGTCCAACTTCCAGAAGACAAAATTGGTGAAGTTATTGGTAGCGGCGGTAAGACCATCAAAGCCTTAATGGAAAAATTTGGTGTTCAAATCGACATCGATGATTTTGGCGCTGCCTCTATTTCTTCTCAAGATCAAAAAGCCATCGAAGATTGTGCTTATGAAATTGAATCAATGATAAAAGAAGTCCAAATTGGCGAAGAATATGAAGGTGTTGTTACTCGAGTAGAAAATTTTGGTGCTTTTATTGAATTTTTACCCGGTCGAGAAGCCTTGCTTCATGTTTCCGAAATGACTGGCGGATTTTTGTCTGATCCTTCCACTATTATAAAAATAGGGGACAAACTCAAAGTTAAAATTGCCGGATTCAATGATAATCACCAAATCAAATTATCTTCTCCAGAATTCAAAGCTGCTCATCCAGCTTCGCCCGACGCAGCTCTGCCTAGTCGGCAGGCAGGTTCAGCGGAGGCGGGGTCAAGGACCCAGTTTAATCGCTTTAGCGGTGATCGACGCCCTCAATTTGCTAAATTTGACTCTCGAATGGGTGATCGTAATCGTCGCCCTCGATAATCGCTAACTATTTTTTAATTCCGGTTTTAGTTATACTTTATATATGGAGACCAATGTTTTGACGACTCAAGAAGCCATCAATAATCTAAGAAAAAAAATAGAAGCGGTAAAATTACCCACTGATTTGGTAAAAAATCTTGAAGAATTGTTTGCTCAATTGACAATTAACTCCAAAAATGAGCAAACATTCTGGCAAAATTATCAAATAATTTCTAAGTATATTAGCAACTTGGTTGATATTCCTTGGTTTGCCGAGACAACAGATATTTTGGATATTCAGTATGCCAAAGAAAAATTAAATGACGCCCATTATGGATTAGATAGCGTTAAAGAAAGAATTATTGAATATATTTCTGTACTAGCTCTTCAAAAAAATCGTCAACCTGACAAACCAATAAGGGCTCCTGTTTTGTTGTTTGTTGGCTTAGTTGGCACTGGCAAAACTACTATGGCCAAATCTATTGCCAATGTTTTAGGCAGACAACTTATTCGTATTCCATTTGGCGGCTTAGGTGATCCTCTATATCTTCGTGGTCAATCTCGATC
>CAZRPX010000069.1:2789-3001 GCA_964602085.1 uncultured Gammaproteobacteria bacterium | reverse complement strand
AGATAAAGAAGTGGAAAACAACTATGAAGTTGTTTTTAGAGAAATAAAGGCTAATACAGGTATTGGTGGAGATCTCTATATTTTTAGTTATCGTTATTTTCCAAAAAGTAATAGTTTTGTTCACCAATTCGTTCAAAAAAAAGAATTTGCTAGAAATAAATTAGAAGATATTTCTGTTATAAATTTGCCTAAAATTAAAAAAGAGGTGGAGA
>CAZRPX010000069.1:0-2779 GCA_964602085.1 uncultured Gammaproteobacteria bacterium | reverse complement strand
TTCGGCATATTGTGTTCATACACACTCGTTGGTGAAATGGCGCAAGAAACAAAATAAAAAATGTAAATTGTGGACAGTTGTGGCTGACCCTTGGACGATTAATCCGATATCCTTTATAAAAGGTGCAGATTTAAATTTGTTGTATGATGAGGTTGGTCAAAAAGAAGGTGTTAAATATGGTCTTAAGAAAGAAAAAACGAAAATTACTGGTTGGTGGACACGGTTGGATATGTATAAAAAATATGACTATCAGCAATGTCGAGAAAAATTGGGTTTTAAAGATGATCGGCCAGTAATTTTTTTGGGTGGAGGAAGCTTGGGAACAAGTTCTTTACCAAAAATATTACCAATTATATTAACATTAAGCCAAAAGGTTGGTTTTGTAATTAATACTGGAACGGACAAATTTGCTTATAATTTGGTTAATCAGTTCCAAAAAATGTTTGTTCGATTAAGGAAAAACGATGATACGGTAATAATTAAGCATTTAGGTTGGATTGAAAACATAACTGAAGTATTGACGGCTTGTGATATCGTTTTTGGAAAAGCTGGTCCAAACTTTTTATTTGATTGTATAGCTTGTAAAAAACCATTCGTAGCAATTACCCATATTGGTGGTCAAGAAGATGGAAATATCGATTTAATTAAAAAGAAAAAATTAGGCTGGGTAAAGGAAAAAACTGATGAAATGAATAAATTCTTGGTGGAATATTTAGAAAATCCAAAATATTATGAAAATAAGTTTAGAAAAAATATTGAAATAGAAGCTGAAGCGAATAAAAAAACTTTACCAATTATTTTGGAGATGGTGAAAGAAGAGCTAGGAAAGTAACTATTTAAATGAAAAATGTCCCACCAAAAGTTTGCTTCAATAGTGACTTTTCCACGCTATAAAAACGTGGGGAAAACCGGTCTAATAAAACGAATCTTAATAGACACAAATTCTCCTTTTAAGAAGTTTAGCTAGAAAAAACATCTTCTTAAAGCATGGGCTTTTGATAGGACAATTAAGTCTAGCAGTTTTTCAGTTTATCAGCCAGTCAGATTGTCAGTAGTTTTGCCTTTTTGCGGTATAAATGCGAGGAAAGTTTTAGTAAATTCGCAAATTAGTATTTTAGATATTTAGGATATAATTGCTTTATGAAAAAACAAAAAATTGAAATTACAAAAGATATATTAATTGGGGATCTGGTTGATAGATACCCAGAACTAGGGAGTGTGTTGATGGATGAATATGGATTTCATTGTATTGGTTGTATGGCTTCGGGAATGGAAACACTCGAACAAGGAGCCCAGGTCCATGGGATGGATCAAAAAGAAATCAAAAAAATGGTGGACGATCTTAACCAATTGGTAGTAAAAAACGAAAAATAAGGTTGACAATAGGACTCATTACTAGACTTAATAAGCTACTATTTCCAATAGGTAAAAAGACAAGTATTAAAAGTAGAACTAATCCGTAACGATCAAAGGCTTGGGACCATCTCTCTTGTGATTGGGGAGACAAAATATTTAGAAAGACTTTGGAACCGTCAAGTGGTGGTATTGGTAATAAATTAAAAACAAAAAGAGAAATATTAATCAAAATTAAGTAAAAAAAGATACTTATTAAAAATGATTCAGGGTTGACGAATCGAATTAATAAAGAACAGATAGTAGCAAGCAAAAAATTACTAAATGGTCCGGCTAAAGAAACAATTATTTCGTCTTTTTTTGGATGTTTAAAATTAAAAGGATCAATTGTAACTGGTTTGGCCCAACCAATGGTTGGAATACCAGTTAAAGTGCTCATCAATGGCAACAGAAACGTTCCTAAAGGATCGGCGTGGGCTAGGGGATTTAGACTAAGGCGGCCAAAAGAGCGAGGAGTTGGGTCACCTAGTTTGTCGGCGGCAAAAGCGTGAGAAAACTCATGAATTGTAATGGCCACGATTAGACATAGAAATGGTATTAGACGGTTAATTAAAATTTCCATATTTCAAAAAAATCAATGTTCTGATATTATACCTTACTATGAGAACATGTAGTTTATGTGGTAAAAAGTCGGCGATTGGTCGAAACCGATCTCACGCCCAAAATCGAACTCCAAGAACTTACAAAGCAAACATTCAAAAAGTTTCTTTTAGTGTCGGAGAAGATAAAATTAGCGGTAGTTTTTGCACTAAGTGTATCAAAAGCCTAAAGAAAGAAGTTAAAGAACAAAAAGCGGAACTTAAATAAAGACTGTTTATAAAGGGAAATTATTTTTGGACTTGATAATACTTAGATATTTCTGACCAGTTGGTATTTTTTTTGCCTTCGATTTGAACCTCGACAGGCTCGGTATTAAAGCTAAATATTTTCATTTTTAATTGTTGGCCTTGTTTACTGGTTACATAAGTCCAGGCGACTGGCCAGGGAATGAGAGCTCGAACAAAACGACTAATTTTGTTGTTATCCCAACTCCAGTTGATTTGAGCACTGTCTTTGTCAAATTTGGGAAAATAAGATTTTTGACTATGGTCTTGAGGATAAATTGATTTAGGATTTAAGATATATGATTTAAGAATGATTTCTAAATTGTTGGAAGCGACGTCAAAGGCTTTGTTGTAAAAACTAGTGGCAGTTTCGGTCGAAGTTATATCAAAAGGAATTTGGGCAATTATTGGTCCATGATCAGGAAGACAGTCAATTTGGAAAAAAGTGACAGCGGATTTGGTCTCACCATTGATAATTTGCCAAGGGCCAGGTGTGGCACCTCGGTATTTTGGTAGAGGAGAAGGGTGAATATTGATAATTT
>CAZRPX010000068.1:0-3033 GCA_964602085.1 uncultured Gammaproteobacteria bacterium | reverse complement strand
TCGAACCTAAACACAAAATAACTGGCATTGCTGAAATCAAACGCTATGCCGCCTGGCATGCTCTCAATCAAAAAGCCGTCTCAAGAGAATATGCCCTAAATATTAATAAAAAGTATGAAGAATTAAATCTCATTGTTGCCCACCTTGGTGGTGGAGCCTCTTTTGGTGCTCATAAAAAAGGAAAAACCGTAAATGTTGTCAATGCCCTCTCTGGAGAAGGTCCGTTTACACCCGAAAGAGCCGGAGCTATTCCTGCTCAAGATCTAATTAGTCTTTGTTTTTCAAAAAAATATACTCAAGATCAACTCAATTATCTAATAGCTGGGGGCGGGGGGCTATTTAATTTATTAAAGACAAAAAATGTTTATGAATTAAGACAAAACTACGAAACTCTTCCTTTAGAGACAAAAGATATTCTTGATGAAATGATTACCGGGTTTTCTCGCTCTATTTGTCAGTTAATTCCTGATTTTGAAGGTGAAAAAATAGACCAAATTATTATTACTGGTGGTATAGCTCAATGGCCTCTTATTACCGATAAGATAAAAAACGACTTAAAGAATCTAAATATTGGCGTCACTATAATTCCTGGAGAAAAGGAACTTGAAGCTTTAAGAGATGGAGCTATCCGTGTTTTAACTGGACAAGAAGAACCAAAGGAATATTAATTTTTACCAAACAATTGGTTTTTGGTTGCTAAAAATTAGATAAGAATTTGTCTGAGAAAAGGGCTTTGAACCAAAAAATCCATTATAGGCTGATAATGGAGAAGGGTGGGCAGATTTTATTACTAAATGTTTATTTTCATCAATTATTTGGCCTTTTTTTTGAGCATAGTTACCCCAAAGAATAAATACTAAATTTTCTTTTTTATCCGATAAAAGTTTTATAACGCTATCAGTAAATTCTTCCCATCCCTTGTTTTGATGCGATCCAGCCTGACTAGCCCTGACTGTCAAAGTAGCATTTAACAACAATACTCCTTGTTTGGCCCAGTTATCTAGATTTCCATTTTTGTTTATAGTTTTTTGCCCCATATCATTTTCAATTTCCTTATAAATATTTACCAAAGATGGGGGAAGTTTAGTTTCATCATTAACAGAGAAAGCCAAACCATTGGCCTGATTTGGACCATGATAAGGATCCTGACCTAGAATAATTACCTTCACTTTATCAAAAGGAGTTAGTTCAAAAGCTTTAAAAATAAAACTAGCCGGTGGATAAACAGTTGATTTTTTATATTCTATTTTTACAAATTCAGTTAAATCTATAAAATATTTTTTATCAAATTCATTTTCTAAAACTTTTTTCCAGGTTGGTTCAATTCTTACCTCCATTATTTTATTTTAATCTATTTTTAAAAAAATATATGATACACTTTGATATGAATTTAGAAGACTTTAAAGAAATGCGAGGGTTTGACCAATCAAAAAATCAAAAATATATCAACCTAAACCGAATGGTTGTCGCTAGACACAAACAATTATACCTAGAAACCCAATCAGATAATATCTGGCCAGTAATTATCACTCCAGATGAAACAAGCCCACTCAGAAGGGAATATCCCTTGATAGTTCCATCTACTCCTACTACAAGACACAAAAAATAATTATTTAATAAATTTTATAAAGATACAATTCGAGAAATTTTATTGATCAACAACACAACACATTTCGCTTAGATTATCCAATGACCAGTGTTAAAAACGTAAACCCTTTTTTTTAATGATTCATCAATATTTTCAGTGGTTTTTAGGGCTACACGAATATCATTTCGACTACTACCAATAAATACTACTTTTCGCCCTTCTTTTAAATTTTCTTCAACTAATTGCTTTCTTTTTTCTACACCTTTATTTATTTGTTTATTCAAAAAACCCATTATAAAATCTACCCGACAATTAGGGTTAGACCTGCCTATTATGTATTTTAAAAACTCTTCTGATTCTTTGTTAAAGAAAGGATAATAAACCACATTTCCATCTTCAGGTAGACTTTTTCTTTTTGTTCTCATTCTTGACGAATCAAAAGTTATAGTATCTGAATTTACGGCAATTCTTCTTAAAGCCACCAATTTTTCAATATTGACATGAGGAGTATTATTTTTACTTGATTCGCACAAAACACCATCTAAATCCATTATGGTTGATAAATGACCTAAATTATTACAAAATGGTTCGAGTTTTGGAATTTCACACAATGATTTTACCCTAGTTACATTTATTAGTTTATTTAGACCAGTTCTTTCAATCGATAACCCACCAAATATCTCTTTTATAATTTTAATTAAAATATAAATTAAAAATTGTAAAATCATTATACCAAAGGCTAAAAGAGTGTGATACACTTTGATATATGAGTAATTTATCACCTGAAAACAGTCGTTATTTGTTTCATAGCCCGACAGAAAAGAAATTAAGTAAACAAGAACAACAGGAAATATTAAGTACAAAAATTGGACCAATAATCAAGGAGGGTATTAATAATGGGGTTATTAAACAAAATGATATTCTTTTGCCCAACCCAGATAAACCTCGAGACTGGATTTATACAACTAAACCAGCCACATATGAGATTGTAGATTCAACTGATGATAAAACCGAGCAGTCTATTGTTTTTATGTTAGTCAAATATGGAAAAACAATCAAAGATGATAACGACGAAATAGTTCTTGAACAACCCACAATGAGGATATTTGTTAGTGCTAATAATTTCGTTTTTGTAAAAAACGACGACATTGATCATCCACAGTATATTCCAGGATTTTTAAGACAACCCAAAACCCAAATTCTTCAACTCTTCGAAAATTAAAACAGTTTTAACCAAAATATCTAACTGTGTTTACTTTTTGTGAGCTGAGTCTCCCAAACTTCGAACACCTGATTGAATATTTAATTAAAATGAAATTAGTTTTTGAAAGGTTTGAAGTCTCAGTAAGTTAACTTCTGTACTTTTCAAAAAATTCGTCAATATCTCTCATATGTTGCGGCACATTATCATAAACATTTCTGATTTCAAAAGCTAAATCCATTGC
>CAZRPX010000067.1:0-3173 GCA_964602085.1 uncultured Gammaproteobacteria bacterium | reverse complement strand
TAGAAATTGCTTTTAATTATAAATTTTTAACCGATTTTCTTTCAGTTTGTAAATCTACAGAAATTTTAATTGAACTAAACGAAAGTTTAACCCCTGTTTTTTTTCACGATCAATCCGACCCAACTTTTACTCACATAATCATGCCAGTGCGTTTACAAGACTAAATTTCTTAGTAGTTTTTACTATTCCGAAGATTTAGTGAATTATATTCAGTCCGTCTTTAATACTAAAAATTAATTTTAATTCACTCTCCAAATCTTATAAACTAACATCGAAGTCATTATTGCCGCCAAAATTATTATTAAAGAATATTTCTTTAAAAATTTCATTGACTCCAAATAATTTCTATTTTTCTCGGATTGTTTCCATTCTCATAAAACAACCAACTATTAACTTCTTCTCTTATTTTATCTTTATCCTTAATTAGGGGTTTAACTGTCAATTTCTTATTTTGATAATCGAATTTTTGAACAATAAAATTATTAGTTGAAAAAGGTAAAAAATCTGAAAAATCATAATCTGGTGTCATGTCTAGTTCTTCAATTTCGTCACGACTTAATTCAGAAACAAACTTATCTCTTTCTTCTATTTCCATTTCTAAAATTTCTTCTTTAGTTTTGTTGTTATAAAGAGTTTGTTTTATTACCTCAGTTGGTTGTGGTGTTATTAAATTAGTTTTTATATCTTCTGTATTTAAGTCTGATACTACTTCATTATTTTCCTTTGTTCGTATATTAATTTTTATTAACAAAATCACTATTACTGCTATAAACAAAATTGCGATCAAATAATTTTTTTTAAGCCAATCTATAATCTTCATATTTAATATACTTTTTTTTGTAAATAATCAAAATGATTTCCATTATCAACTCCGACACCTGTACAGATATCAATTAAGCCAGTAGTTACCCCACTCCCTCCACCAGCATGAGCAAATTTAATATAACTACCATCGTATTCTATAACAATTGCCGAATGTGAATAGGTTTTTTCATCGTTAACTGATGGTGGCTTCTCCATATATAAACCATCTCCTGGTTCAATTTTGTTTTTAATTGTTTCACAATTTCCAAATGGTATATTTGGTTCTCTGTTTCTCATTCCAGCATAATAACCTCCGTTTACCCAAGCCCAGTTTCGAAAATGACCACAATCAAGTCCTAATGGTCCTTCGCGGTGTCCGTTCCAATCAGACACAACTTGTTTACCCCATTCTGGATTAAGTCCCTTATTTGGATAACTTCCTGTTAACCAATAAGGTATCCAATATTCAAAATCATAAGCTAAATAATGGGCTGCATATACTACTCCACAAGGTGTTCCACTAGCGTCACCAACATATTCTTCTAATTCTTGATCGTAATTACCTGAAGCTAATAGTTCTGGTGTCACCCATGTCTTATTACTTTTTCTTTTAAAATCCGTTTCCATTCCTACCCCACAACTTCTTATTCGTCCATCTTCAGTATAGGTAATTTCACCATGAATTATAGATGTACCACTGTTTTCCCCTTCTATTTTTGGAACTAAACTTGAAGCATTATTAGTAATTGATTGGTTCAATCCAAACAATAAAACAAATATAAAAATAACTACAATTATCGCAGTATCTGCAAATTTATTATTGGTTAATTCCATTCCTAAAGATGAAATTAGATTTCCCATAAACTTTCCCACTAACTTCAACCCTTCCCAAGCCGCCATTACGACTGTTCCAATTCCTCCTGTTGCTGCTCCAAAAGCTGCTCCCATGGCTGATTTTAAGGCTACTGCCGCTGACTTCATTCCTATTTTTGCCGCCATATTCATTGCTGTTTTTCCAGCTAATTCAACCCCTTTCTTCATCATTCCATTGGTTATTGATTTAATTCCTCCACTAATTCCATTTTTCAGCAAATTATTCATTGAATTTTGGACAAAACTAGAAGTCGCCTGGTTGCCAATTTTTGTCGCAAACCCATTAATTACTTTTACCGTTGGGTTGTTAATAAATTTATTAGAAATTTGACCGAATTTACCTCCAGAAATTCTATCAATTGTCTGAAACTTATTTCTTGCCGATTCAATAAACTTTCTCATTTCAGGATTTTTAATTGAATTCATCACTCGATCATAAGAAGCCAGCGTCTCATTTTGTTGATAGGGAAGTTTTATTCCATTCAAATCTCTCTCTATTTGTTCATTTTCTGCTATTAAACTGTCTAGTTTTTGGGGCGACTGTCTTAATACTCCCACAATTCCCTTGGTATCGTTCCAAGAATTTCTAATTTTTCCAACCGATTCTCCTTCGTTTTTTCCGGCTGATTCAACCCCAAATTCTTTTATTACTTCGTCCTCTAAATTTTCTACTCCGCCGTCACCGTTGTAAAACTCATTAATATTTTGAGATAAACGCCGAACCGACCTTAATTTATCCTCGCTTATTCCGGGATTACTTTTTTTAGTCTCTTCAACCAATTTTTTCGTTAAATCTTCACTTCTAAAGGCCCTAATTGCATCTATGTTATTTCCAATCCAATTATTTATTCCCAAACTAATTTCTTTTGCCTTTATTATTGTTTCAGTTTTTATTTCTGTCTCATCTTTGGATAATATTTTAATAAATTCTTGAGCTCTTTTATCACTACTGGCAAAATCATTATCGAGAAATATTTCTCTTATCCTGTTTTTAATATCATTTTCAACCCCAAAATTACTACCAGACAAATCCACCGAAAAATCATCAATTGTTTTATCAACTAACTTAATTTTTTGTTCCAAATCATTATCCATCAACAAAATTATAGCAATTAACCCAATTTTTTAATTAAACTATTCCGTTTCCAAACAAATCATCATAGTCAGTTTTTTCATCATTAGTCTTTTTAGCTTCAGAAGCTTTATTGATTTGCTCTTGTGAATTATTTGGTAAATTGGTATCAAATACTGGTTGAGGTTTTTTAATCAACTGGGGTGGCTGGGGTACTCTAACTTCGTCAGTTTTAACAAAAATCGGTTTTTGATTATTAGTCGGGGTTACAACTTCTGTTTTTAATGGTTCGTATTTTTGAAAAGGTGGTAAATCTGGTTTTTTTATTGGTATTTCACCTTGTAATAAATTTGAGCTTTTTACCTCATCTTTTGCCTTATTAGCTTCTATTAATTCTAATTCTTTAATTTTCTTTTCCAAATCA
>CAZRPX010000066.1:0-3251 GCA_964602085.1 uncultured Gammaproteobacteria bacterium | reverse complement strand
GAACCACAATTAGTCGGTTCAGAGCCGACTGTCCTACCATTAGACGACAGAGCATTGAAATTTCCATATATTATACGACAAATGCTATAATTATAGCCAATGCAAACTATAGAACAACTAATTCAAGAATTAAAACTTACACCAGAGCAATCTGAAGGGGTCAAAGACTACATTAACGGTCTTTTGGTTGAGCTTCTTGAAAGTATCAAACAAGACCATATCAAAAACTTTGACGAAACTATTAATAATCTTAAAAATAACTAATTTTTAAGTATATATTTTGGTTTTTCTCTACCAATAACAGTTTCTTCTCCGTGTCCCGATAAAACAATTGTGTTTTCCGGTAATTTCATTAATTTTCTTAAACTGACAAATATATTTTCTGTTGACCCATATTCAAAATCTGTTCTACCCCGACAATCTTTAAACAAAGTATCCCCTGAAAACAGAAGCCCTTCTTTTTCAATGCCCGCTTCGACTCGAAATCGAGGCGAGGAGGGTAGTGTAGATTTCTTATAAAAGCACACCGATCCCGGTGTATGCCCAGGAGTTTTAATTATTTCTAAAATTTCATTACCTAATTTAATTTTTTTTGTTTTATCCAAATCAATATCAACTTTTTCTAAATTTGGAGTCTTAATTTCCATCTTTAAAAAATGTTGAGCCGTTTCTTTTTGCCTTTTAAGCAAAAATAAATCTTTTTTGCTGGCACAATAGGGAATATTATAAATTAATTTTAAATCTATTGCCCCTAAGTTATGATCAAAATGGCCATGTGTTGCCAAAATATATTTTAATTTTAAACCTCTTTTTTCGACTTCTTCAGAAATCATTACCCCGTCATCAGCTGCATCAATAATTACGGCCTCTTTGCTTGTTTCTTCCCATACTAAATAACTGTTTGTTTGCAATTCGCCCATAACTAACACTTCATGTTTAATCATAGGTTATAATAACTCATATTTATGAACGAGTCTAAACCAGTCTCAAAACGTCTTTTCGTTGGCAGCTTACCTTATCGGTTTACCGAAGGTCAGCTCTTGGATATATTTATCTCTGAAGGTAAAATTATTTCTCTGCGAATAATGCACAATAAATGGGGAAAAAGTCGAGGCATGGGTTACATCGAATATGAATTAATAGACGATGCTATTCGTGCCAAAGAAAAATATCACAATTTTCATCTAGGAGACCGAACTATCATTGTTGATTATGCCCAACCTGATCCATTTTTAACACCAGAGGGCCAAGCCCGCCACGAGGAAGCTCTAGAAAAACACCCCAACCGTCGTCAATCACAAAACTATCTACCTCATCCTGACAGCGACTCAAATGAGTACCAACAGCGACGATCACAAGCCCACTCTGATTCTACTTCACCTTTTACTCGAAGACTAGAAAACCGACCCTTATTCAATCAAGAATCAAATCGCCGTTCTTCAAAATATAAAGGCGGAAAACCTGTTTTTAGCTCTGTTGGTAAATCGCTAAATCGTAATAATATTGGAGAATATGTTCCCAAATTTTTTCCCGAAATTGATCCCAACAAAAAGAAATTTCGTCCTCGCCCTGGTCAAAAACCAGAATATAAATCTAGTTCACCTCTTCATGTCCGTTCTACTGTCTTTAAACAGCGAGTTTTTGGTTCTCGTGTCGGCGCCAAATTTGCCGCCAAAAGCAAAAAGAAATAATTATAATTTTTACTTTATAACTTTATAAACTTTACGAACTTTATAACTGGTCCTACTATTGGTCTTTCACCCATGGATGGCATTACCGACGAAGCTTTTCGCTTGGTTCAAACCAAAATTGCCCCAGCCGACTTAATGTTTACTGAATTTGTCAGTGCTGAAGGAATTTCTCGAGGTGGTGTCAAACTTTATGATACTTTACTTTTTTCACGCCAAGAACGTCCAATCATTGGTCAATTATTTGGTAAAGATCCCGATAGTTTTTATAAATCAGCTATAATTTTGTGTGAGCTAGGTTTTGATGGTGTTGATATCAATATGGGTTGTCCCGCCAAAACAGTTACCCAACACGGGAGTGGTGCCGCTCTAATCGCCAATCCAAAATTAGCTTTACAAATTATTGAGTCTACCAAAAAGGGGATTGAAGATTGGTATACAGGCAAAACCAAGATTTCCGATCTTGGCCTAAACAAAAAAACCCTTGATGTAATTAAACGCAACCAAAAATATTCTCAAATTATTGATAATCGACGATCGACAATCAATAATCGACCATCGATATCTGTGAAGACTCGTCTCGGTACCACCGAATCAATCGTCGATACTTGGATTCCAATATTATTGGATCAAGATTTAGATTTTCTTACCATTCATGGCCGAACATTAAAACAAGCTTATGCTGGAGTTGCTAATTGGGAAGAAATTAAAAAAGTTGTGAATATGGCAAAAAATACTAAAACAAAAATCTTTGGCAATGGCGATATTCAAAATCGTCAACAGGGCATTGAGTATTGTCAAAAATATGGAGTCAATGGTGTTTTAATTGGCCGAGCAGCTTCAGGTAATCCTTGGTGTTTTAATAACCACACTGCCAGTCCTAAAGAAAGATTTTCTGCCATGTTGCTTCACTCTCAACTTTTTGAGACTACTTTCCCCAGTCGTCAATTCGATAGTCTTCGCAAACATTTTTTGTTTTACACAAAAAATCTTTCCAATGCAAAGTCGCTCAGAATGAAACTTATTAGATTAAATTCGGTCAAAGAATTATTGTCCCTTGAAGACGAGTTTCAGTCCTGATAAAGTAAAAAGATATGCCAGACGAAAATCAAGCTCTAAACATAATAAATACAGAATCGCTTATTAATACCGCCAATGCTCGGCTCAATGACCTTACCTACGAAGCCAAAGAGTATAAGGCTATGTTAGATGAAATCCTAGAAAGCGACATTGAATTTCAAGAAATAGATAAAGAAGCTAAAAAACAGGCAAAACTAAAAGCTTTAGCCCGTCAAAAAGCCTTAAATACTCCTAATGCCAAAACAAATATTGATAAACTTAAAGAAACTCAAACTCAATTAAGAGAAGTGAAAGTCGCTCTTTCAGATTATTTAGCCCAGTATGTAAAAATTTCTGGATCAAACCAAATTGAGGGACCTGATGGTGTGGTTAGAAGAATTATCTATACAGCTAAACTGGTCAAAACCAAATAATAGTTTATAATACTTCCATGACCCAAATAACTAAATACGAAGAATTTCAAACCGAAGTTTTAGATTCAAA
>CAZRPX010000065.1:0-3252 GCA_964602085.1 uncultured Gammaproteobacteria bacterium | reverse complement strand
GTTAAAATAAAAGACTAAATTCTTCTAAAAAGGATTCTCCCGATCGTATTCCTTGTATGCCCCCCCAGTAGAACTATCCATTTGGTTCAATCCCTCAGTCTTTTCAAAACGGCTAATTTTTGACAACAAATCAGACTCCTCTTTGGACAGTTTTAAATCAGTTAATGATAAATTTTCTGATTCAACATCAATTTTATCAGCTAAATAATAAGAAGAAATCATCATTTTAATAGTAAGATTATTAGACTGCTGGCTTGTTTCTAAACTATCTATAAACAAAATAGGCAAGCTGTTTTCTAGATTTTTTATTAAATCAATAAATTTATCAGCCGGTCCGCTAACTTCAATATTTAGAGGCATTTTGGTGGCTACACTTTTATCTGCAAGTTTTAAAGAATTTGTTGTGTTTTTTAAATCTTCAACACTCAAAGTAAAACTACTGATACCGTATCCATATTTTTCTGTAATCTCTCCAATTACTCCCAATAATAAATAAGAGTTTTTTTCTTTCAAAACTGCGCTTGATAAATAATCAGAATCCTGTTTAAGTTGTTCTTGGTCAACAGATAATAAATAATTTCTTTTTTCTTCAGTTGATTTTGTTTGAGATTTTATTTTTTCAGATGATGATTTTAAAGACTTTATCGATTCAATTTTTGGTAAAATTAACCATCCCAAACTTGTAATAAAAAATACAATCAAAGCAAAAGGGGGGAGAAATAGTTTAATCAAACTACCACTAATTCCAAACACTGTTTCTGGCATTTTAAAAAAAGCGTTATTTTTCATATCAAGGATACCTCCATTACAAACTTCCACCCTTTTATTCCGTCTATTGTTAAATTATTTAAAATTGCCGATTTAAAACCCTCAATTTTACCCTGATTAATATCATTTATTCTCAATTCAACTTCATCTAAATTTTTAGCTTCGGGCACAACCGCTTCAACTTTATATATCTTTCCTGACTCTAAATTGAAGTTATTAATAACTATATTTTCTGAAAAAATATTTTTTATTTTTTCCATTGAAGACCCATATTCAAACCTTTCTTTTAGTACCATAGCTACTACTTTTGCTTGGTGCTTCACTTGTTGGTTTTTGAGAATATCCTGAGACATACCTTTGTATTGATCGGCAACCTTTAAATATTTTTTATTCAATTGATTCTCGTTTAATTGGGCTAACAAATTTAAACCAAAAAAAACAATTACTATTATCAGCCAAATACCACTTATTAACCATGAAAAATTACTTGCCAATTTTTTAAGTCTTATTTTTTCTGCTTGAAACTTTGCTTCTGAAGGTAAAAGATTCAAATCGCTCATATTATTCTCTTAATGATAACCCAACTGCTAAACTAAAGCGACAACCTTCAACATTTAAATTAAAAGGAGACTGTATTTTTGTTACATCAATATTTACAAACGGTTGTGAAATTTGGACTTCCACTCCCAATGTCCTAGTCAATTCTTCTGCCATCCCTGGCATATTTGCTCCACCTCCACTTAAAACTAACAATTGAACCGTTTTTCCACCACTGTCCTCAACAAACAAGGCAATTGCTTTTCTGACTTCATCGGTAATACTATTAAACACTGGCATTGTTGCTACCCTTATTTTCCCCTCCAACTCTTCTTCCTTGATACCATAGGCTTTTTTGTATTCTTCAGCCGAAGCCAAATCCAAACCCAATCCTAAAGAAACCGCTCGAGTCAGCGACTCTCCCCCTATGGGTAGTGATCTTGAAAAATAAACATTCCCTTTGTAAACGTTAAAAATATCAGAAAATTTTTCGCCAATATTTAAAACAACCAATCTTTCTATTGAGCCAACACTATTTCTCGCCATTCTTCTAAAAGCAACTGAAGGAGATTCAATTGCCATCAAATCCAATCCCAAGCTTTTAAACAGCTTAATATAAGCTGAAATCAATTCATTTCTTGCAGCTATTACAAAAACATTTAATCTACCAGCTTCATCTTTTTCAATAATTTCATAGTCCAATGATACTTCTTCAAGAGGATAGGGGACAAATGTCTCTGCCTCAAACCTCAAAGCGTCCATAATTTCTGAATCTTTCAGTGGAGGCAATCGGACTAATCGACTAATTACTTCATTTTCAGGCAAAGCAGCAACCACTTGTTTGGTTTTAATTTTATTATCAGAAATTATAGTCTTAATCGCTTTTCCAACCTCTTCCCAACGTTTCCCTAAATCGTTTTGATTACTTTCATTTAATTCTAATTTTGCCTCTCCAATGTTTTCTAAAAAAAAATTTCCTTCCTTTTCCTTGTTTACCAAAACCATTTTGACACTGCTCTGACCAATATCAATCCCCAAATAATTATTCATATATCCAGTATAACAATTATTGATTAGTTACAACACCCTCAGAAACAACCGCTTCCAACAAAAATGTATTAAGTAATTTGTAAGGATGATCTATTGTTACCAAATTGTTTACTTTTCCAACACTTCCTGTTGCCAAAATTTTTTCTCCTTGTATTGGAAAATTAACCGCCCCTTTAACATTAATTATTGTCGAGGATTCAACTGGAGTTACTGCAATAAAAACTGAATTCCCCTGCAAAGTAATATTGGCACAATTATTAGGGACAGAAGCTCCATTTGTTGTTACCCATGGATTAGTACCAAAGACTCTTTGGACTTTATAAGCCGTTCCTGTTTTATAAAAATAATCGACTTTAAAATTAACTGCTCCAGATTGGGTTGTACTACAAATATCAATTGTATTATCTTGATTACTATAATAACTAGTTCCGATGTCGCCATTGTCTAGATGATCAACTAACCAAAAAATTTCAACATCTCCAGGTCCTGTTTTTTTATTAAAAGACAAAATTTGGTTATTCCCTAATGGTTGTGTCGAAAGTACTGATTTTCCCTCATATTCCAAATTCTCGTATTCTGATTCGCCCGTTTTTATGTAATATTCTATTCCAGACTCAGCCGCATTAAAGGCTTTTTTTAATAATTCTTGATCGGTATCAATATTTGTTTCAACTGTTGCTTGTTTGGCCGCCGACAACCCCAGGACTAAGACTAAAGCCGACGCTAATAATACCATTAAAACTACTTGGCCCCTCGAGCCTTGTATTTTTTTATTCATAATTAATCTTATCATTATTTATTTTATTGTTTTTTAATTAGACATTAGAAATTAGAAATTATTCTGTCTATTCCATTCTCCAATTTTCATATGTCTCCCACATTCTTTGTGGTAGTTTA
>CAZRPX010000064.1:0-3273 GCA_964602085.1 uncultured Gammaproteobacteria bacterium | reverse complement strand
AATTATCTTTGTTGTATAAAATGTATTTTCTAATTTCGAATCTGGTTGAATGATAGCAATTATTTTTTTACCATTAACAATTACATTTGAAGACGAAATTGTTTTATTGTCAGTATCTACAATTTTAGTTTTTGAATCAGTTTTAAGTTGAAAAGGACTGTTTTTGTTGTAATTTGGTGTTAGAGTAAAAATAGAAGTTTCTTTGGAAATATCAACAATTTGACCCGTCACTGTTTGATGGTTATTTACTACAGATTTTAGTTCAGTGGCAAGAATTCTTTTGCCATTAAGGATATTTTCTTCATTTAAGTAGCCCATAGCCAATATTTCTTGACCAACTTTGAAATTAGAGAGTTTCGATTTGTTTCTTTTTAAGTCAACATAAACAGTCTCATCGTTAACCTCAATTAATTGGGTTTTGTTTTTATAAACAATAGTAATTGTATTATTCTCGATTTTAGTAATATTTCCATAAAAAGACTTGGGTTTGTCGCTAACTATTGGGGTGGGGGTAATACTTTCGCTGACTATTTGTTTAACAATATTAACAATTTCGGTGGTTTTAGTATCAGGTGTGGGGGTGAATCCGACAGCTTTGGTTGGGATGTTTAAGACAAATAAAAATAAAATAGCAAACAATAATTTCATTTTTTATATTTTAGTAGTAGAAAAGGTAACATTTATTTCAGTATCAACCTGATTTCCTTGAGAGTCAATGGCACTTATTTTAATAAGGTTAAGACCGCCATCTAAGGTAATTGGAATGTCAAAAATGCCATTTTGGTCACTTTGTCCGGAAAAATTTTGAGTTGATGTATTGATAATTATTTGACTATTTTTTGAAGTATTTCCCTTAATATTAAGTGAATCCTTAAAAACTAAAAGATTGTCTTCTGGTGAAATAATTGTAATTTTTTTATCTATCACTTCTTGATTATTAACAGTAGTAACGACGGTTGTAGTAGTGGGTGTTGGGATAATCGTTGGTTGGCTAATTGTGGCTATTTTTGGAGTTTGATTCTTTTGACGAAAAGTTAAATATCCGCCAGTTAGACCAAAACCCAAGATGGCACCGATAACGATAGCTAAAAACAATTCTTTTATCATGGGATTATCTTAGATAATAACATATAAAAATTACTTTAAGTTAACTTTGATGATAAAATGAGACTATATGGAAATAAAGTTTTTGAACAAATCAACAATATTTTTAAAGGGTAAAAAAGAAAGTGTTTTAGTTGATCCAACTGAAAAAGAAATAATTGATAATAAAAATAATTCAAGAATTATTGTTTATACAAATGGTGATTTTAATCAAACTGATTTGTTAAACAACGAAAAAATAGTTATTAGAGGTGGAGGAGAATACGAAATAGGGGGAGTCGAAATAATGGGGATTAACGGAGAGAATGGAAATACAGTCTACCGAATTGTAATAGATACTTTTGCAATAACTGTTTTGGGAAAAATTAACCAAGAATTAAGCCCAAAAAGAATCGAAAAGATTGATTCGGCCGATATCCTTATTGCTCCAACAAAAATTGGTGATATTTGTAGCCATAAATTAGTTAAAGAATGGGCTAAAAAATGGGGAGTGAATTATTTAGTTCCTTTGGCTGATGATGAAGAATATTTAAAAAAATTTTTGGATGAAGCTGACGAAGAGGGATTGGAGACGGTTGAGTCAATTAAACTGGATAAAAAAGAAGATTTACCAGACGGATTAGAAATAAAACTATTAAAGAATAACTAATAATATGGAAGAGATTTCTCGAATACCACCAAATTCTGAAGAGGCAGAATTGTGTGTTTTGGGGTCAATTTTAATTGATAATGATGCAGTACTGGCGGTTTCAGAATTTTTAAGAGCAGAACATTTTTATAATTCTAATTATGGAAAGATTTATCAGTCGATGATGGATCTGTATGAGGAGAGGATGCCTTTGGATTTGGTAACTGTTTCAGAAAAATTAAAAGAACAAAAAATTTTAAAAAAAATCGGAGGAAAGGCTTTTTTGACTAAATTGGCTGGAGAAGTTCCCACAGCCGCCAACGTTGAAAGCTATGGAAAAATAATTAAAGCTTTGTCGGCCAAAAGAGAATTGATTTCGGCGGCTGGCAGAATTACTGAAAAAGCCTTTGATTCGACATTACCGGCAGATCAGTTATTAGATGTTGCTGAACAAGAAATTTTTTCTTTGTCACAAAAACATTTAAAATCGGTACCAACTTCATTAAAAGAGGTTTTGACGGCTAGTTTTGATCGACTTGACGAATTACAAAAATTAGGGACAGGTCTTAGAGGGGTTCCAACTGGTTTTAAAGGTTTAGACAGTATTTTGGCGGGAATGCAGGATAGTAATTTGATTATTTTAGCGGCCAGACCAGGGGTAGGAAAAACAGCTTTTGGGTTGAATATTGCTCGGTATGTGGCGGTAGAAAAAAAGATGCCAGTATGTCTTTTTTCTTTGGAAATGAGCAAAGAAGAGCTAGTTGATAGATTGTTGGTAAGACAGGGGATGATTGATGCTTGGAAATTAAAAACCGGACAATTGTCTTCGGGGGATTTTGATTCTTTATCTGAAGCCATGGGAATATTGGCTGATGCTCCTCTTTATATTGATGACACTCCTGGTTTAACAGTAACTGAATTAAGAACAAAAGCTAGAAGGTTGCAAGTAGACAAAGAAATTAAATTTATTGTAGTTGATTATTTGCAATTGATGCACGGAAGTACTCGGGATAATCGGGTTCAGGAAGTATCTGAAATTTCACAAGGTTTAAAAAACTTGGCAAGAGAGTTAAAAGTACCGATATTGGCTTTAGCTCAATTATCACGGGCTATGGAGGCTCGAGGGGGTAAACCAAGACTATCGGATTTGCGAGAATCAGGAAGTATCGAACAAGATGCTGATGTGGTCATGTTTTTATATCGAGAGGATGAAGAAGTCAGAGAAATGGTCACTTGTAGTATTGAAAAGCATCGAAACGGGCCAACAAATAGTTTTAATTTGTATTTTAATGGTAAACAAGTCAGTTTCTTTGATATAGAAAAGAAATAAGATTTTTTGTGCCGAAGGAGGGAATCGAACCCCCATGATATTGCTACCACACGATTTTGAGTCGTGCGCGTCTGCCAGTTCCGCCACTTCGGCTTGAAGTAGTTTATTATAGCTTAATTATTGTTTTTTGGCTGAATAAACAATGGTAGAATATATTATGAGTTTTGGAATATTTAGAACTATTGGATTAATAATTTTTATGTATTTGTTG
>CAZRPX010000063.1:0-3332 GCA_964602085.1 uncultured Gammaproteobacteria bacterium | reverse complement strand
CCAAGTGAAAATAACAAAGTAATTATTGATGAGCCGCCGACTGATAAAAAAGGAAGCGGTATTCCTGTGACTGGTAAAATCCCTAAATTCATTCCTATATTAATAAAGGATTGCATCCAAATTTGGATGGCAATACCTAGGGTAAAAAGAAATAAAGCTCGGTCGTTGGTCACTAAAAAGGCTTTTTTAAATAAGGTAGCAATTATTAGATAATAACTAAATAAAACAATAATAACTCCAATTGTCCCGAGTTCTTCTGCAGTTGTGGCAAATATAAAATCAGTGTGTTTTTCGGGTAAAAAAAGTAATTGTCCTTGAGTTCCTTTTTTGTAGCCTTTTCCCCACAAACCACCAGATCCAATAGCAATTTTTGACTGGATAACATTGTAACCTTTGTCTAGGGGGTCTGATAATGGATTTAAAAAATTAACAATTCTTTCTTTTTGATATTCATGAAGGCCATATTTGTAAATAAATGGAGAAAGGGATAACCCTATTAAACCAATAATTAACGATAATTTAAATAGTTTTTTATTGTAAACAATAAGAGGAGTAATTAGGACAAATACTGATAGTGCACTACCCAAATCTGGTTGAAGCATAATAATTCCGACGGGAATTAGGTGAAGTAGTGGTATGGTGGTGTTAACTAAAAATAGAAGTAACCATGGTTTAACAAATTCTGAGGGTTGGATTGAAGTAAAACCAAGATCAATCCAACGGCGAGAGCCACGAGTAATATTGTTTAAAACAATTGGAGTTAATAAAAACAAACAACAAACAATAAAAATAATCCATTTAGAAGAAATAATTTGTTTTGGGTTAATAAGTCGGCCAATAAAAAATAATACAAGTCCAATTAACCAAGCAATTATTTGTTTTAAAACAGAGTTTGGGGCAACAGAACTAACCATTAAAATATTGATACAAAAAAGAAAGGACAAACCAATTACTAAGGGTAGAAATGGGTTTTTAGACATTAATCAATTTTAGCTGATTTTTTCAATTTTTAGATCGTTAGCTTTTTGGATACTGTTAGCCAATGTTTTAGCCAAAATTTCTGACTCAAAGGACTGTGGCCATTTTGGGGCATATATTTTAATTTTGTCTAAAAGATTTAGTTTGGCATCTTTGCGCAAGCTTTGAATTGAACGGATTAAATCACGAGACTCTCCCTCGGCAATTAACTCGGGTGTTAAGTTGGTATCTAGTGTCACTAAAAGAGTTTCTTTTGATTTTACAATTTCAACTTCTTTTAGATTGAGTTCGTTTTGAATAATTCTAATTAAACCGTCGTTTAAATTTAGATTTTGATTGGAAGAGATTGTAACTTTAGCTAAAGGCTGCCTGGTGCTAAGATTGTTTGTTTTTCTAATCATATTGCCTTGTTCGCAAATTTGCATGACTAGTTCCATATCGCTAATTACTTTTAAGTCGATTGATTTATTTTTTGGGTAAAACTCTAGATGGACAGATTCTGATTTATTTTTGTCAAACGGGACAACTAAATTTTGCCAAAAATATTCTGTAATAAAAGGGATTATGGGTGAAGTTGTCAGACTAAATTGAACTAAGACTTGCCACAACGTTTGAAGTGCCTCTTTGTTACCGGCAACAAATCTGTCGCGAGATTGGCGGATATACCAACGAGAAAGATCATTAATAAATGGTTCGATTAATCTAGTCGCTTCAGGTATGTTGTATTTTTCCAAATTTCCACTTATGTTGGTGGTTAATTGATTGGCTTTGTTTTGAATCCAAATATCAAGCGGATCTTGAGAATTTGATTCAGAAAAATCTGGTGACCAATCATGAAGATTGGCATAAGTGAGAAAATATTTAAAAGAATTCCATAGAGGTAATAAAACATTTTTTACTTGGTTGTCAAATTCTTTTTCGTCAAGATTAATATTTTCTCCAACCATAATTACACTACTCATGAGGTAAAGACGCATCGCATCTCCACCATATTTTTGGAGGACCATTTTTGGGTCGGGATAATTTTTGAAAAGTTTGCTCATTTTTCGACCATCATTGCCCATCATGGTGCCAGTGACGATACAGTTTTTGAAACTTTCTGATTGAAATAAAGTGTTTGATAAAACATGGAGAGTATAAAACCAACCACGAGTTTGCCCGATATATTCGACGATATAATCTGATGGAAAACTTTTTTCGAAAAATTCTTTATTTTCGAAAGGATAGTGAAGTTGAGCGTATGGCATAGCTCCAGATTCAAACCAACAGTCGATTACTTCAGGGACACGATGAACTTCTTTACCACAGCTATCACAAGTAATTGTTACTTCGTCAATTTCTGGTTTGTGAAGGTTGGTTATTTTTTTGCCTGATTTTGCTTCTAACTCGGCGATACTTGAAGGAACAAATCTTTGTCCACAATCACATTCCCAGACAGGAATTGGGGAAGCCCAAAAACGAGATCGGGATAAACACCAATCAGGGGCAGTTTCGATTCCTTGGCCAAATCGGCCATTTTTGATATGTCCTGGTACCCAATTAATATTTTGATTAGTCAAACGCATTTGATCTTTAACTTTTTGGACATTGAGATACCAAGCGGTTTGAGATTTATAAATTAATGGAGTTCCACAGCGATAACAGAAAGGATAACTATGAATAACTTTTTCTTCTTTAAAAAGTAAATTTCTACTTTTTAAATCTTCAATAACAAGAGGGTCGGCCTTTTTAACAAAAAGATTGGCAAACTGAGTGACTTTATCAACGATTTTCCCTTCATCGTCGACGTGACTAATAATTGAAAGATTATTTTGTTTACCTAAAGCTGCATCGTCTTCACCAAAACCTGGGGCGATATGAACAATTCCTGTACCATCGGTCATCGAAACAAAGTCAGCATGGTAAATCTTGTAATCATTTTGAGTCGTCTCGAAATATTGATAGAGCGGTTGGTAAGTTAGACCAAGCAATTCCTCACCCTTAAATTCTTTAACAAGACTATACGATTGATTGGCTAAAACAGTTTCAACTCTGGCTTTGGCTAAAATGATATTTTCATTGTTTAGTTTTATTTCTGAATAGACTTCGTCTTTGTTGATGGCTAGAGCAAGATTAGCTGGAAGAGTCCAAGGGGTAGTAGTCCAGGCCAAAATATAAGCATCACGATCTTTCAATTTAAATTTGATAAAAATCGCCGGATCTTCAACATCTTTGTAAGAGTTATCCATGGCAATTTCAAAATTAGATAGCGGAGTAGAACAACGAGGACAATATAAAGAAATTCGGTTTCCTTTGTAAATTAAATCTTTTTTATAAATCTCAGAAAATACCCACATAACACTTTCCATATAATT
>CAZRPX010000062.1:0-3807 GCA_964602085.1 uncultured Gammaproteobacteria bacterium | reverse complement strand
AATATTTTGATTTTTAATAAAAAAATGATAAAATTGCTTCCTATCAAAATAAAGAATTAATAGCAATTCTCACCTTAATTTAGATTAAATTAAGATTTTTGATAAGAATAAGGCTCTTGGCACATTAAAAATAACACACAAATGTGTGTTGATATATAAAAAAAATAGAGGAGGTAGGAAAAATGGTTGTTGATCTTCTTAGGATCTACCAAATCGCAGCTCCCTGCACACCCCAGCAAATTCAGACTGTCTATGTTAGGCGAGGAGGTAAAGACCAAAAACGATCAAATGACCCTGACACCGTCTTTGACTATGTTAATCCACAACACGCGATTCATGGCACTGGTTTTCCTGTTCAGATCGAGATAATTTTCTACGCAATAATCAAAACTTTGTCAGCTTTATATGACAGAGATCCACAAGACAAGTACGACCGATGGCCAGTGATTACTCTTGAAGATTTTATGTTGGCAACCCAAAACTGGGTAAGAAGAAGCCAGCTGATCGGAGATGATTTAGATTACTGGTTTAAAGTACTCAGGGATTTGGGTTATCTGCGGGTATCATCCCACGATGGAACAGTGTTTTTGGCGCTAACAACGAAAGGAGTGCAATTGATTTTGACAACCATCGGGTTTAAGGTTGAACCAGAGATGGTTTCTTATTCCTGCTAAGAGCTTTTTCCCCTAGTGTTTAGGTTTATCGCCATATTGGCATAAATTTTAAACATTGGGGGATTTTTTTTATAAAGATAATTTGGCTTTGATAATTAAACGACGAAGATAAGTCCCCGGAGGGCTACAAGTGATTAGAGTTAACAGTTTTTCGTCAAATCGTTGTTCTAGAACCGAAAGATTGGTTGGTTTAACCTCAAACATTTCTTCGACAACATATTTATAGGTAGACCGATCGTATTCTAGAATAATTTCATCTCCTTGTTTCAATTTATATAGTGTTGAAAAAATCGTTAAATAATTTTTTGGACTAAAGAATTGAGGGAGGACAGAATGACCAAAAACGACAGTATTGCCCAATTGCCCCGGAAGGGCTGTTTGGGGATATTGAATTAAACTCTTTTTTAGATCCATACTTCCCAAAGTAACAACAGCATCTTTGATATTTAAACTAGGAATTGTTAAATAATAAGTGGACTGGTTATTGCTAGTATTTACTAATTGGTCGGAATCGTCATAATCGTCGACAAACCAATTGGAAAGTTGAGTGTAGTCAGTAGTAATATCACCCAATATATTACTAGATTGATTGGGTGATTTTGCTGAAAGTGGGTCAATTATCTGTTTTAGTTGAGTGGAATAAGTAAGCTGAAAACTTATAACGGGAAAAAGAGCAAATCCAAGAAACGTCAACCCAATAAACAAAAAAAATATTCGAGCAATTTTTTTTCGTTGAACTAACTTAGATTTTTTTTCTTTTTTTAGATAAATATAGGTCACTGTGTTTCTAGTTTAATTTGAATATCAATATTTTCTGATCTTAAGGGCATAAGCGGGTAATTGTTTAATATTTTAAATCGATTTAGCCGGGGGGTTTTTTTAAGAAAATTATCAACTTGTTTAATCGTTTTTAGAGTTAGTTTCTTTTTGAGGTCGTCGACATTAAGTTTTGGTAAAGACGAACCAGTAATAATAAGAGTGCCAACACCTTGGTCTGAATCAAGCTTGTTTGGTTTAAAAGATATTTGAAAATTGGTTGAGTTGAATTCAATTTTATCAAAGTCTGGTTCGGTGGCTAAGAAAGTAGAGATTATTGTTTTTTTAATTTCATCTGTAAGGACAAAAATTGAGACTGATGAATTAATTGTGCCAGTAACTTCTTCGGCTTGTTCCCCGACTTCACGACTTAAGTCAACAACCCCCTTTTTGGTCTGGATAGTCTCTTTTATGGCTCCTGGAAGATTGTTAAAATCGTTTGCTATTTTTGTTTCGATATCGATCTCTATTTGTTGATTTAATTTTGTTTCAACATTTATTTTGTCTTGTTGGCTAACCGCTAATATTTGATCACGCCTGCCACCAGTAAAAGGACTGTTTGCTTTGGCAATTAATAAGCTTTGGGGGTAATCTTTAAATGACAACTGAACATTGGAATCGAGATTGTACTCAGCGCCAATATCGGTCGCAATAATAGCAGTCTTAGTTTGACCTAAATTCATGATACCTTCGTCAAGGTTGGAGCTACTAGCAGCCACCGAAACTGTTGTGGCTAATTCAAATTTTTTCCCGCTTTGATCAATCAAAATAGATCCTTTTGGAATATCTTGAACCTTGATGTCTTTATTAAAAATAGTGATCTCGCCTTTTGATTTTTCACCGATTGTTGCTTGGCCTGTAGTATTTATCTTGACCGAGGAGCTTATATCGAAGACTTTTTTTTCTACAGGAATAATTGATTTACTAATCTGACTAATATCACTACCCGCTTTGAGAGTGACGGGGATGGATTTATTAAAAGTATAAGGATTAAGAAAAAAAACAATCTGGCTTTTTATAAAAAATAAAAACAAAAAAACGAATAATGGCAATAAAATTAAAGCAATCCAAAATAAATTATTCAATTTAAAATTCAATTTTGGTAATCTAATTTTTTTTAAAAAATCAAAGGAAAAAATAAATTTTTTGTTTTGGCTTACAGATGGTAAGGGGGAAATTATTGGAGGTTCAAACGGGTCTAAATTTGGTTCGGGGACTAATTCTAAATTTGGCTGGCTGTCGGTTAAGGGGGTGAGATTAATTTCTGGAGAATTATCTGGTGAAGGGAGGGTGGTGGGGTCGAAAAAGCCCAAAGTATCTGGAGTTGTTTCAGTTAAACTACTTTCTTCTAGAGAATTTTTGATCGTTTCTACTGGAGTAGTTTCATCTTCGAGGTTATTTTTTTTAATAGTAGGATTCATCTGGAAAGAAATTACTTTTGAAAAAATTCCAATAATTTCTGGTGAAGTTAATTGTTTTATTTCTGGAAAATGAAGAAATGTTTCTACATTTCTTTTACCAACCCAAGGAAAATCTTTCAACAAAGTGACCGTGTTAGTGTCGGTTTGGCCAAAAATTATTATTTGAGGAGGAAGGGTTGAGGAAGAATTTAACTCTAAGAGGGCTGATTCAACAAGTTGGGCTGAAAATTGACCGTCGTATACTTTAGTAATTCTTTGTTTTATATGGCCAAGATAAACTAGTGATAAATAGAAACCTTGGGCAGAAAGATGAAGTAAGATAAAACTGGCGGGAAAACCGTCGATAGAGTTTGCATCTTCAACGATGGCGTCATCTTCAGCTAAATAACCAGTAGGTTGGAGGGCTAATTTTTTGCAAGCAGTTTTTATAATATCTAGTTTTTGAGGGATAATTTTACCGTCACTACCAACCCAAAAAGGAGGAATAACAAATGCAGATAATGAAGGCTCTTGGTCTTCTGTTATGTTGGCATTTATAGAGGCGATAGAAAGTGATTCGTCAATTGCCTTGCTCAGTGAATCTTCAATATTTATATCCCAATTACTAGTCGAACCTGTTCCTAAGATTTGATATTTTTTGTCATCACTAGATATTAACGAGACAGTGACTGAATTATCTTGAATATATATGAGCCAAAAACTATTTCCCTCCATAGTATAAGGATACTATAAAAAGTGACTTTTTGTGGATTATTTTAATATTGCATAGATACGGCGGCGACCAGAACCAGCAGATTCTTCTTTGGTAATTTCAAAAATTCCAAGTTCACCGGTGTTAGCAACATGAGGACCAGTGCAAACTTCTTTGGAAAAAAAGGAATCTTTTGGTCCGACAG
>CAZRPX010000061.1:0-3821 GCA_964602085.1 uncultured Gammaproteobacteria bacterium | reverse complement strand
AAATTAAAAATTAAAAATTCATTTACTATCTCAGATATTTTTATTGCCACCTTAATTATCGCCGCCACTATTCTAATCATTGTTCCCGAACTTGTTTACCTAAAAGACATTTACATCTATGAACACCGCCGCGCTAACACTATGTTTAAACTTGTTTACCAATCTTTCATCTTATATTCTCTCTGTTCGGGATATGTTTTGGTTCGATTATCAGAGATTATAAAATCTAGAATTTTGATTAGTATTTATAAATTAATTTTTGCTCTCGTTTTTGTTATTCAACTAATTTATCCCTATTTTGCTATCAAATCATATTATGGCGAATTTCGACTTTATCACGGCCTTGATGGTCTTACTTATTTAAAAGATTTATATCCAGACAATTATCAAGCCATATTATGGATTAACAAAAACATAACCGGACAACCAGTTATGCTTGAAGCGGTTGGTGATAGTTATACTACTTTTAATCAAGTTTCCTCAGCTACTGGTTTACCTACAGTTCAAGGCTGGATAGTTCACGAATGGCTTTGGCGTGGTGGCTATGATATTCCCGCTTCCCGCCAGATGGATGTTGAAAAAATATATTTATCAAAAGATCTAGAGGAAACTCAGACGCTTCTATCTCAATATTCAGTAGAATATATTTTTGTTGGTGACAAAGAATACGAAAAATATGAAAAATTAGATCCCAAGAAATTTGAAACACTTGGTGGCAAAATTGTTTTTCAGTCTGGTAAAACCATCATTTACCAACTATAGTAAATTTACATGTCAGACATTTTAGAAGGCCTTAATCCAAAACAAAAAGAAGCAGTCACTTATATTGGCTCCCCATTGCTTCTTTTGGCGGGTGCCGGATCCGGTAAAACTCGAGTTCTAACTCATCGAGCCGCTTATTTTATCCAAAAAAAAATAGCTAAACCTTCCGAAATATTACTTCTAACTTTTACTAACAAAGCCGCTGAAGAAATGAAACAGCGCATGGATAAGTTATTATCAAACCTGTCTGTCATATCGGACGACAAAGAAGGACTATCCGCCAAGTCTGCAAAGCTGACGGCGGGAACCTTCCATTCTTTTTGTTGTCGAGTTTTGCGTACTGACGGTCACTACTTAGGTATTGACCCAAAATTTGTTATTTACGACTCATCTGACCAAGAAGCTTTAATCAAGTCGTCCCTTGCCGACCTTAATCTAAATTCAAAAGAATTCAAGCCTGCTAGTATTATGTATTTTATTGAAGCCGCCAAAAATTCTTTTCAAAGCCCTCGTGATATGATTTCTCAATCTCACGGATTTTTCCAAGAATACGCCAGTAAAATCTATCAAGTTTACCAAAAAAAACTCGAAGAATATCAAGCCCTTGATTTTAATGACCTACTTTTTAAAACCGTCCAACTATTTATCGACTACCCCCAAGTATTAGAAAAATATCAAGACATTTATCGTTTTATTTTAGTTGATGAGTATCAAGACACCAACCAAATTCAGTATCTCTTGACCAAATTATTAGCTCAAAAATATCATCAAATTACTGCTGTTGGTGATGCTTCTCAAGCCATTTATGGTTGGCGCGGTGCTGATTATAAAAACTTAATAAATTTTGTTAACGACTTTAAAGATACTAAAACCATAAATCTTGAACAAAACTATCGTTCAACCCAAATAATTTTAGATGCCGCCAATGCTGTCATTTCTAAAAATATTTCTCATCCAATTTTAAACTTGTTCACCGAAAAACAATCAAGTGACAAAATTAAACTTTTTGAAGCTAGTTCTGAAGTTTCAGAAGCTGAATTTATTGCTCAAAAAATAAAATTTATCCAAGACAATATGAGAATTCCTCTTCGAGATATTGCCGTTCTTTATCGAATGAACGCCCAATCTCGAGTTCTTGAAGAAGCATTTTTAAAATATAGTATTCCTTATGTTC
The DNA here is from genome assembly GCA_964602085.1 of uncultured Gammaproteobacteria bacterium. GTDB lineage: Bacteria > Patescibacteriota > Microgenomatia > UBA12405 > UBA12405 > WARW01. The sequence goes on along the minus strand of CAZRPX010000061.1, from coordinate 1,885 downwards.
TTATTGGTGGCACCAGATTCTATGAACGTGCCGAAGTCAAAGATATTCTTGCCATGATTCGATTCGCCGATAATAATTCTGACAAAGTTTCTTCTGATCGTCTGGGGAAAGTTTTTGGCAAACGCCGTTTGGCTGTTTTTATGGAACATTTAAGCCATTTAGATGTTGATAAAATGTCATCCCTTGATGTTATGGAATCTTTGATTATTAATTCTGGTTATCTTGACCGCTATGATCCCAAAGATGAAGATGATCAAAAGAAAATTGAAAACATCAAAGAACTAAAATCAGTTGCTTCTACTTTCCCTAAACTTGATGATTTCTTAGAAAATATTACCCTAGTCCAACAAGAATATTCTCTTCAAGAAAAAAATAAGAAAAAAGAAAATCGTGACGGTGTCCGGCTTATGACTCTTCATGGTGCCAAAGGATTGGAATTTGAAGTTGTTTTTTTGGTTGGTTTAGAAGAGGGGATTTTACCCCACTCTCGTTGTCTTATTGATGAAACCGAAGTCGAAGAGGAGCGCCGTCTTTGTTATGTCGGTATTACTCGAGCTAAAGATTATCTATATATTTCTTATGCCACTCAGCGTTTATATTTTGGTAAAAGTTCACTAAATGAACCAAGCCGATTTCTTGCCGATATCCCCACAAATTTGGTAGAATTAGAAGAATCAATGGAAATTATAAAAGATTATCGCCACCGCCAGTCCGATTCCGACGACGATCTTGTCTACGATCCAGATATTTACTAATTTGGTTTAAAATATATTGTGATTACCCATATTTTGGTTGATGTCCACGGAGTTTTAACTAACGGTGATGAAGGCCAAAAATTTTCTTTAAGCTTAAAAAATAATTTCAATATTAACCCAGAAGAACAAAATATTTTTTGGCGAAATTATGTCGATAAATTAGATAAAAATAAAATAACATCGATAGAATATATTAATCTTTTTAATCAAAAATTTAATGTTTCATTTAACCCAGATAAATATTTCAACTCAATTATTAACTTTATTATTCCAAACACAAAATTACTTGAATACCTTTCAGGGGTATCAGATAAATATAAAATTATTATCGTTTCCGACAATTTATTTGACTTGGCTAATAAGCTAGAAAATGTTTTAAAAAATGATTTTGAAAAGTACCAAAAATTTTATTCTTATAAATATGGTTTAACCAAAAAAGATGGATTACTTCAACTAGTAATAAACAACTTAAAAGTTGACCCTCAAAATTGTTTATTTATTGATGATAGCCCAAAAAATATTGAAACTGCAGTTGGTTTAGGCATAAAATCAATCTTATTTGAAAATAATCAACAATTATTTACCCAAATTGAAAATTTTTTAAGCTGATAAACTATACTCATGTCCATTAAGCTCTTAACCGATAAAGACCAAAAAAAATATAACTCGGTTGTTATTCATCCAGTTCAAACTTGGGATTGGGGAGAGTTTCAAAAATCCCAAGGTCATACTATTTTTAGGTTTGGTGTCTTTGATTCCAAAGATAAAATTAAAACCGCTTTTACTGTCAGTTTTCATAAAATACCCAAAACTAAATACTCTATCGGTACGATCCTTCGCGGTCCCAATATCACCGAAGAAATTTTAAAAACCGTTCGTAAAATTGCTCAAGATCAAAACGCTATTTTTGTAAAATTCGAGCCAGATGTTTCCAAAACTGAAGCTTCAATGATTTTCCCAAATTTAGTAGTTTCACCTAAAGTTGCCTTTTATCCTCATACTTTCAAAGTTGATTTAACCAAAACTGAAGAAGAACTTTTGGTCAACATGCATCCCAAAACTCGTTACAACGTCAGAGTTGCTAATCGCTATGGGGTTGAAGTTAAAGAAGTTACTAATGATAAAGGTTT
>CAZRPX010000060.1:0-3884 GCA_964602085.1 uncultured Gammaproteobacteria bacterium | reverse complement strand
CCAGAAACTCCAGCTACTCTTTCTGGAATTAAATTAAGCCCGAATCCATTATATTTAATGGTGGGAAAATCATGGAAGGTTGGTGTTGAAACTATTCCTGGCGGTTTGACTCCTGAATATATGTGGAAAAGTGATAATGCAAAGATAGCCAGTGTTGATATGCTTGGAAATGTGAAAGGAGTCACCCTGGGTGAGACTTATATAACAGCTACTGCTAAGGGAACCGATATTTCTGACAAGATCAAAGTAGTTGTTGACCCAGATGGTAGTGTTACACCAGAAGCTTGTACTGGTTATGTTTATGATGAATGGAGTGATTGTAAAAATGGGACTCAAACACGAAATATGTTGTCAAAAACACCTGATGGTTGTACTGGTAACCCAAGTTATGCCCCAGTAACAACCCAAGAGTGTTCTGACGTGGCCATATCTTATAAAATAGCTTTTGCGGGAATTCTCCCAGGAGCTAAGTGTATTGATGAATACTTAATTCCTGAAACTAGAATTGAATCAGATGTTGCCAATGTACCCTCAATTGCTAGCGGTAAATATACTGATAAAATTCAGACTTCTTTTGAAGAAACTGACGAAACTGATTCTAAAGGGAACAGAATTTTTCAAGTGACAAATTTAGTTTTAGATAAAGATAAATTTGGGTCAGTTAATAACTTTAACTATGTAAAAGTTAAGGGTCCATGGCATTTGAAAAGAAGAATGTGCCAAGATGGACAAGGCAAAAAAATGCCAGAAAGTACAGTCTGTGATATTAATCTTAAGGCAAATAGTGGCAAAATTTACGACTTTAGTGAATATACTCTATTGGCTGGAGATATTACCGCCGATGGATCTAAACGAGGAGATGGAGTAATTAACAGCTTAGATTTGGGCTATATCAAAACAAGATTAAATCCAGGCTCTGGAGTAAATTGTGGTCGTGAGGGTGATTTGAATATGGATGGAGTGGTCAATAGTATAGATTTAAATTTGGTTAAAACATCTTTGACCGAAAGAGACGATGAATAGTTAATTATTAATATAAAAAAATGAATGAAAATAAATTAATAAAAATATTGATACCAGTAATTGCTTTGGTGGTAGTTTTTGAAAGCGTGATGTTGGTGTCTAGTCTTGATAAAAAAACTATCAAAAATGATGAATTGACCGAAGAAGTATCAAAAAATCCAGAGTCAGATAATAAAATTGAAGCCCCAACTCCAGTAGCTGATTTTATTTGGGAAACTGATGGACTAGAAATGAAAGTGGGTAAAACGTACAATATTACCCTAAATTTATTAAGCAAAAAAGATTTGGTTTTAGATTCGGTTGAAACTCATATTTATTTTGACCCAAAATTAGTTAAAGTGTCTAAGCTTTCAACTAATAAAGAACTTGGTGAAGAATTATTGGGAAAAGTTGACGATAAATTGGGTTCGATTTCTTCAATTTTGTTTAATGAAGGAAAAGTGTTTGAGAGTAAAGAAGGGGAGACGGTAAAAGTGTTGTCTTTTATGGTGACACCAATATTAGAAGGTAGGGCTGAGTTTGAATTATCTACTAGTATGGCAGATAAAAAATTTGCTACTATTATTCTAGAAACAAAGAAAGATAAGTCTTCATCTTTCTTAAGTAATAAATTAGAAATTAATGTTGCTAAATAGTTATGAAAAATAAGTTATTTTTGATTAGTTTTTTGTTGATTTCAGGCTTTTTGGCAACTAATGTAAAGGCAGCAATGGCTGGTCCTCACTTGTCTTTTAGTCCAGCATCGGGGACATACTCTGTCGGGGAAGAATTTAGTGTAACGGTAAAAATGGATTCTGGGAGTCAGGTTATTGGTGGTGCTGATGGAGTTGGAACTTATGATGCCTCAATATTGGAGTTGCTTTCAATTGTGAAATCACCTTCTTTAGTTTTTAGTAATACTGATGACGGTGGAAGCTGTAACGTGGTTGAATCTGAATCAGGAAAATTTAGTTTTAGTTGTTATTCGAATAGTAATTCTTCTTCAAATAGTGATAGTGGTGATTTGGTTACTTTCAATTTTAAAGGTAAAGCTGTTGGTACGGGTTTGGCAAAATTTAACTGTACTCAGGGCTCGACGACTGATTCTAATATAACCAAGACTAATCCAGTTGGAGATATAATTACTTGTAGTGAAAATGTGAACGGATCATACGTGATTAAAGCCGGTAGTGGAGTAGTAACCCCTACTAGTACAACTGTTGAGGCTACTAGTAACGAATTGCCAAAAACTGGGGCCGTTGGAGCAACTTTAGGATTGATTTTGTTTGGAGCAATAAGTGTAGTTTCGGCGGTATTTTTGAAATTCTTATGAAGAAAATCAACTTAAAAACTATTGTTATTGTAATTGTAATGTTGGTAGTGATTGTGTTGGCAGTGGTGATGATAACTCAGGCTAAAGTATTTATCAGTGGAGCAACGAGTGATGTTGAGCCAAATAATGTGGTGGCCACATCCAGTGAGGATGGTAAGTCTGCAACAATTAGTTGGTCTTCAGAAAAAGAATCGATTGCCAAAATTGAATATGGGACAACGGCTGCGAGTTTAGTTTTGATGACAGCTGATAGCGCCTCAACCACAAATCATAGTTTAGTTTTAAATCAATTAAGACCAGCTACTAATTATTATTATCGAATTAGAGTTGGTGATGAAGTTTTTGATGATGGGGGTATGCCTTATATTTTTAAAACAAAAGGTGAAGCCGTGGTGGCTCAACCAACAATTATGGCTAGTCCGACTGTGGCGGCATCTTTATCAGCAACCCCTTCAGCTGTAGATAATAAATCCACAACAGAAACAGTTTGTGATTCAAAGACGGATTACAATAAAGACGGGACAATTAATTCTTTGGATATGACATCTTGCAAACAAGGAGGAGGATCCGTCCCAACTCCAACGAGTAAAACAGCAGTTGATTGCAATAATATAATTAGTGATTACAATAGCGATGGATTTGTTAACAGTCTTGACAGGATTAACTGTTTACAAAGCCAAAAGTAACAGGTACAATAACAAATTGTTAAATTCTAAGGAGGTGTTTTTAGTTAATGTCAATTATAGTACAAAAAAAGAAAGGTGAATCCAAAGACGATATTATTGGTAAATTCCGTCGTTTATGTCTTGAAGAAGACATAGCAGACGAAGTCAAAAAAAGAACTGCTTATGTTAAGCCATCTGAATTAAGATATGCCAAAAAGAAAATAGTTGTTTGGCGAGACAAATGTCGTCGACGAGCTAAAAATTCCAGAAGACACGATGTTAAAAGATAAACTTAAACAACAAAGTATCGAAGCTCTAAAAAGTCACGATTCAAAAAGAGTCGAGGTTTTAAGGTTTTTAGTGTCTTTGATTGATAAAAAAGAGCTACAACTTCCGGTTGGACAAATGACAGAAGGGGATGAAGTCTCAGTTTTACGAAAAGAACTTAAGAATAAAGAAGAAGCAAAGACTTTGTTTGCTAAAGGAAATAGAAATGATTTAGTTGATCAAATGGACTATGAAATATCAATTGTTAAAGAGTATTTACCCAAAGAGACAAGTGAAGATGATGTAAAAAAAATAGTTGTACAAGTAATTGAAGAAAAAGGTAATAACTTTGGATTGGTTATGAAAGAGGTGATGGTTAAACTTGGAGGAGCGGTTGATGGGGGAGTAGTATCTAGAATAGTAAAAGAAAAAATTTCTAATATCTAATTTCTAATGTCTAAAGATAATATCGTCTTGATAAAATATCCGAAAAATTGGGGATTAGATGGTGATTTGGTGGAAATATTAGCAAAAGAAGCCCTAAAAAATAAAGGTTTTAAAGAAAATGTGGAATTAAGTATTATTTTTGTGGGAAAAACAAAAGCAAAACAATTAAA
>CAZRPX010000059.1:0-3930 GCA_964602085.1 uncultured Gammaproteobacteria bacterium | reverse complement strand
TCCCTCACGTTTTTAATCTCTACCATCTTTTTCCCCATTGCCTCTGCTTCTTTTTTTCTCTTTTCCCAAAATCTTACTTTTCTCACTTCTCCCAAAAGTGACACTTCCCCTACCCACAACGGCAGACTTCTCCCCTTGTTAAGGGGAGATACCGGTTTATCCGGAGTGAGGATTTGAAGTGGTTTTTCTTTGTACGAACTCCACATTGCCGCCAATATTGCCAAATCTGCTCCAGTATCATCAATTTTTATCCCTCCAGTTACCGACACAAATACATCGTATTTATAAAGTGGCATCCCCAAGCTTTTCTGAGCAATCGCTGTCAACAATTGTCCTCGATTAAAATCTACTCCCGCAAAAACCCGTTTTGGCATTGGCGCAAAACTTTCTACCACCAAAGCTTGAATTTCTACCATCACTGGTCTGGTTCCCTCAATCAATACCGTTACCGCACTCCCGATTTTTGACACATCATCACTCACCAAATTTAAATCTTCCGATTTTATATCCAATAGTCCTTTATCTGTCATCTTAAAAATTCCAACCTCATCAGTTGGACCAAATCGATTTTTGTTAGCTCGCAAAATTCTTAGCTCCCCATTCTTTTCTCCCTCAAAATACAAAACTGTGTCCACCATATGTTCTAATAATTTTGGCCCAGCAATATCCCCGTCTTTAGTTATGTGTCCCACAATAAACATTGCCGTTTTTAATCTCTTCGCCAATTGGATCAAACGAAACGTCGATTCTTTAATTTGACTCACTGATCCTACTGCTCCAGTCGCATTATCACATCCAATTACCTGAATACTATCTATCACCACTACTTTGTACAAATTATTTACTCGATTTAAATAATCTTCAATTTCTTCTACTGAATTACTTTCAAAAATATCGAAACCTTCCGCCTTTACTCCTAATCTCTTCACTCTCAAAGCTATTTGTTCAGCTGATTCTTCACCCGCCACATACAAACCACCAACTTTACCCACAAGTTGTGTCAAAAGCGTACTTTTTCCTATCCCTGGTTCACCAGCAAAAAGGGTTACAGATCCTTGAACAATTCCTTTACCCAATACTCTATCAAATTCCTTAATTTCCGTAATAATAATATTAGTAAACGACTCATTTTTCGTCTCAATTTCCGAAACTTTCTTCACTTCTCTCACTCCACTATAATCACGACGAATACTATTTCTACTTTCTACTTTCAACTTTATACTTTTAACTTCTTTAAGACTATTCCACTCTCCACACGCACTACACTGCCCCGCCCATTTACTAAATTCATTTCCACAACTCGAACATATAAAAATTATATTTTTATCTTTCTTCATAATTTTTAAGAACGTTTAAATTTGAAAAATTTATTACGTTCCAAAAAAAATAGTCTCTTTATTTTTTTCATTATTTTAAAAAATCTCTTTCGTTAATTATACTAAATCAGGGTTATTATTAGTTTTATCTATTATTTGTTTTAATATTCCCAACCTTATTGAAATCGTAATTGTTGGTACTCCCCCCAAATCTCTGCCCATCCAATCGCAAATTTCATCAAATTTATTCAAAAAATTTAATCCTTTTTCCCTTAATTTAATTTCTTCTTTAAATTTATTAATCCTATTTTTATAATTCAAAGACATCAATTCCCTTTCTATTGACGAATGAGTTTCTAATAAAAGCAAATGATGATGATACTCCCGAGCAACTGTCATTGCCGCTTCCACTGCCCGATAGTTATCACTTCCTAATTCTATATTTTCATTTTTCAATTTTTCCCAAAAACCATTTGATGTTTCACCCTGTCCGCTTCTTTCTTTATTCATTTTACAATTTAAACATCAAAATTAATTCTTTTATCACTTTCTTTTATTTTATTTTATTTTTGACCACTTAATAAGTGGTATTGGATTATAATTTTGACGTTGATGTATTTCCTCTACCTTACTACTAAGATAGTGGAATCTTTCTCTTTTTGATCCAACCTCATCGTCAAAAAACCCCTTCAACAACCACCCGTATGTTGCCTTAAATGCCGTTGAATATTCCTCACTTTTACCTTCCAAATGTAAATTTATCCTTTGTTTTAGCAAATCATCACTGACTTGACGTAAATTATATTGTAAATATCCATCAATATAAGGGAACATACTATCTACAGTTGAATAATATCCTATCATACTAGCAAAATCTATTGCTCCGCTTACAGCTTTATATTGATCCGCTCTCGTATTAGTGGCACCCAAATTAATTCCGGTACTTTCAATAAAATCAGATTCTATCGATATCCTTGGTTCTTTTTTGCTATTTTCAGTTTCACCTTTATGATCAAATTTAGTAAATTCTTTTATAAAATCCATTTTTTTATCAATCCTTAAACCAAAAAAACCTTCAACCCAAGATTGAAGCTTATCTCTCAATTGGCATTTTTCATTATCTTGGCTGTTAATTTCAACTAAATTACACCTTGGTAAATATCCAAGTTCTCCTCGTTTATAATCTTCTACTAAACTACCAGACACTTTGTGTACCAGCTCTTCGTCAATTCCTCTAGTAATTTTTTTAAATTGTTTTTCTATTATTTCTTTTTTCATTATCTCCAAAAAATATAACTAGTCGGATTATAACACCTAAATATTTAAAATCATTCGTTCAAGCGCCTTTAGTGAAGCCACCACCAAAAACCCCCGATTTCTCGGGGGTTTCTACTTTCTACTTTATAACTTTCTACTTATATATAACGTTCTTCTTATTAGTTTCTACTATCCCTAAAGATATTTTTCTCTTAGACACATCTATACTTTCAATATAGACTTGAAGTTTTTCACCTTCTTTTAGGGATACTCCACCAGTAAGTTTAGAAATGTGAATTAAACCTTCAACTCCGGTTTCCAGTTTTACTAGAGCTCCAAAGCTGGCTAATCTAACAACTTCTCCTTCGGTTTCTTTATCTTTGGGATACTTGTTTTCAATTTTTTCCCATGGATCATCAGATAATCGTTTGATTGAGAATTGGAGTCTACCTTCATCTTTACTAATCAATTTAATTTTAATTTTATCTTTATTTTTATATAGAGACGACAATTCGCTCACTTTTTCCCAAGATATTTCTGAAATATGGACTAATCCTTCTAAATTTAAAGGAGTTCCTTTGTTGTCAAAATTCACTCGTACAAAAACACCAAAAGGTTCGACTCGGACTATTTCAGCCTCAAATACTTCGCCAAGTTTCAAGTTTTCTATGGCTCCAACTTCTTCACCTACTTTTTCTGGTTCTGAAACTAATCTTTCGCTAAAGACTAATCTATTTTTAGTCTGGTCCACTTCCAAAACTTTGGTTTTTATTTTCTTACCAATCATCTTGTCAGGATCTCCATCAAATTTGGTTCCAATTTGACTTCCTGGAATAAATCCAAAGAAACCAAATGGAGCAATAACCACAGCCCCGCCACGATTTAATTCTTTGGCAAACACCATTACTTCTCCACCCGACTTTTCTTTTTCTTTAAAATAATTCCAACCATAACCCGAAGCCGCACCTCTTATCGAAACTAATATTTGACCCTTATCATTTTCCGGTGATTTAACTTGAACTTCAATCTCATCACCAATTTTTAAATCATTAATGTAATCTTTTACAAATTCAAATTCTTTTCCCATGACAATGGCATCAGTTTTTCCACCAATGTCAATATAAATAGCTTTATTTTTAATAGTAGTTATCTTTCCTTTAACTTCCTGTCCCTTTTTAAAACCTAACTTTTCCAATCCTTCTGTTTTTAACAAATCCTCCATAGTCAAAATTTCTTTGACTTTCTTTATTTTCTTATCTTTTTTCATAATTTTTACTTTTTTTGTTTAGTCCGCCGTAGTTTTTAACGTAGGCGACCTATATACCAAAAAATCCCGATTTATTCGGGATTATTATTA
>CAZRPX010000058.1:2385-4016 GCA_964602085.1 uncultured Gammaproteobacteria bacterium | reverse complement strand
TAGACCAGGTTGGGATGAATATTTTATTAAAATTGCGGCTTTGGTTTCAGAAAGGTCGACTTGTTTGAGACATCATGTCGGAGCGATAATTGTTAAAAATAGACGAGTGGTGACGACTGGTTACAATGGAGCTGCGGCAGGAACGAGAGATTGTTTAGAATTGGGTTGTTTGAGAAATGAATTAAAAATTCCTTCTGGTGAAAGGCATGAAATTTGTCGAGCGATTCATGCCGAGCAAAACGCCATTATTCAAGCTGCTAAGCATGGTCAAGATATTGAAGGGGGAACTATATATTGTACTCATTCGCCATGTATAATCTGTGCCAAAATGATGATTAATGCGGGGATTAAGAAAATAGTAACTTATGGTAATTATCCGGATATTGGAGGAGTAAAGGACCTTCTTAAAGAAGCTTTGGTCGAATTTGTCAAAGTAGAAAAACCAGACGACAAAATTAATTTTTTGGATTAACGACGGGAGCGGTTAATAGATTGGAATCGAGCGTTGGGTTTGAAATCGACAGGTGATTTTGTTCCGGGAAAATTAGGAACCGTTGGTTTAATAAAACCCTTAACAGTGGTCGACTTGTTATCTATTTTTGGTTTTTGTGATGATCGACTCATAATTAGTTAATTGTATAATAAAAATCGTATTTTTCAAAATTTTTAGCGGTTTATTCTTTGATTAATTGTGAAGTAGAAAAATAAAGAACATCTTCGATGTTAGTAGAGTTAGCTAGAAGCATGGCTAAACGATCAATACCAAGACCAATACCGGCACAAGGGGGAAGCTGGCCGCAAGCATTGACAAAATTTTGATCATAAGGATGAAAAGGAAGCTTATTGTCTTGACGGAATTTAGTTTCAGTCTCGAAATTGTCTTTTAAAATTTGAGGGTTATTTAACTCAGTATAAGCGTTGCCAATTTCCATACCACCAATATAGAATTCAAAACGCTGACTAAAACCGGGGGAGTCGGGACAGGTTTGACAAAGAGGAGAAGTTTGGGTGGGATAATCAAAAATAATAAATGGTTTATCTTGGGGAATTTTTAATTCAATCTCATTGATAAAAATCTGGGTATAAAGTGGTTCCCAAGTAGTCACCCCGTCGACGTTGTATCCTTTGGCTTTAGCAGTTGCGATAATTTGGTCGGCAGTTAAGTTTTTTGATAAATCAATATTGGCGTATTTTTGAAATAACTCTTTTAGGGTAAATTGGTACCAATCACCACCAAGTTCAATTTTATTGTCTTGGTAAATGATAGAGTCAGCCTGAGGTAGATTAAGTTTTTGTTGAACATGGTGAACGACATCTAAAATTAATTCTTTGGTGGTATTGGCAATATCGTGATGAGTTTTGTTCATTTCATACCATTCGAGCATGGAGAACTCCAGATTATGGGTAGGACCAATATCTTCTAAATCACGAAAAACTTTAGCGACGGCAAAGCAATTACCAATTCCTTGAGCAATAACTCTTTTTAGGGCACTTTCGGGTGAAGTGGGGAGGTAAAAAGTGAAATCACGTTGAGTCCATTTGGTTTTTAGAGGGTATAAATTGGGTTCGATAGGTATTTTGGCGAGTAATGTGGGAGTATCAACTTCATGAAAATTTCGGTCAATGAAAAA
>CAZRPX010000058.1:0-2285 GCA_964602085.1 uncultured Gammaproteobacteria bacterium | reverse complement strand
GAACAACCACCGCACTTAATTTTTAATTTACAATTTTCAATTTTCAATGAATTATTTAATGTTGAAATTTCACAATTAGAACATTTGGAAAGCGAATCGATGAATTTAGAAATGTAAATTTGTGGTTTGTCGGTAAATTTACCTAAAGATATTGATGATTCACAACAACCAGTAATATTGCCATTGGATTGGAGGGATAATTGAAAACAGCCAAAATTTTTGGCTGGAAAAGTAGGGTAGTGGAGTTTGATATCTAGACATTGTTCTTGAGTTAATGACATTTTGCGATCGGTGAGATATGTAATATTTAGAGCGTTAGAACGTTGGAGCTTTAGAACTTTAGATAGACAAGTCGGAAATGAATCTTTGAGTGGATAGGATTCTTTAGTGACAAGAAACATAATACCGACTGGGAATCCTAATTCTTGAGCATGTTTGATATATTTAATGGATTTATCAAAATTACCTAAACCGCGATTTTCGTCGTGGATTTCTTTGGGGCCGTCTAGAGAAACTAAAATTTGGCAATTGTTGGGGTTTTTAATTTCTTTTAGACAATCGATAGTTCCATTGGTGATAATAGTGACAAATATATCTTTATTAATCAAATCATTGACTAGTTGGGGAAAATCAGGGAGAGTGAAGACTTCTCCGCCACACAAGATAATAGATCTTAGTTTTATATCATTTGAAAATTCTTTGACACGATTTTTTTCAAGTCGGCCAATGTGCGTCGCACGTTGGATACTCGAAAAAAATGCATCTGCAGAATTTTCTTTTAAAAAATTATTATATCTATCTATAAAATCTAAAATTTGTTGATTAGAGAGAATATCAGTAGTTTTGTGGGTGTAACAATATTTACAGGCGAGATTACATCTCTCCAGAGGTGAGATATAAATATTTTCTAAAGAAGAAGCAATATCTAATTTACAATTTTCAATTTTCAATGAATTGTTTAATGAATTAATTTTCAATAATTACCAATTTATAAACTATTCGGAATTTTATAATTGGAATTTGAAAATTTAAGTTGAATTTATTTCAACTTGATACTTTCTTTATGTTCGGTTTTCTTTTTGCACCATTTACAGTATTTGACAAACTTTAGCTTGTCAGGAGTGTTGGTTTTGTTTTTTTCAGTTAAGTAATTTTGGGCGCCACAAACTGAACATAACAAAGCGACTAAAATTCTGGGTGTTTTTTTAGATTTAGACATGTTCGTAGTTTATCAAGTTTATAAAGTTTATCAAGTATAAAGTATCAATTTTAGTCGGCGTGTTTATATTTTTTGATTTGTCTTTCAACTGCTTCGCGAAGATCGACAATGACGGCGGTTAGATCGTCATGTTTGGTTTCAGCATGAATAGGATTTTTCATACCCGGAAGTGACATGTCAAATTTGGCGGTATAGTCTTTATATTTTTTATCCTTTTGAATATTAAGCGAGGCTGTTTTAAGTTCATTATTAAACTGAGGGAGTAATTGATCCAATTTAATTACAAATTTTTCATGGATCATTTTACGGACCTTTAGAGAAATTATTAAGTTAACTCCGTTGATTCTTATATTCATAAAAACCTCCAATTAACTTGTAATAAAAGGATTTGCACTTAAGATAATTAATTTTAACATTATTCAGTAATCATTTGAATAATGTCACAGGGGCCTTGATATTTTTTGGCTAGGTTTAAAATGTCGTCAATTTTAGGCTCAGTGGTTTCATAGATTTGGTTGTTGTAGCCACGCATGGTGACGGATAGGTCGTGTTTTTGAAAAACACTTTTTATTTGGCATTCTGACATAAATTGTTCGGCTTGATCCCAGCTGATGGTTTCCGTTTCCAGCGGGATGGGGGTGGGTTTCGAGGTGGAATTTGAATACGATTTGTTTTGTTGGATTAATTTAAAAATGGCAAAAAAAGAGGCTAATAAAATAAAACTAAAAAAAACTAGATAAATTTTCTTTTGGACAGGAGACATAATCAATAATAGCAAAGCGGAGGGGACAGGAGTCGAACCTGCATGTCATTGCTGACGCTTGTTTTCAAAACAAGTTCCTTACCATTCGGAGCACCCCTCCAGTTAGAGCGTTAGAGTATTAGCACTTTAGCGCTTTAGTGATATGAGCCCGGAATGAAACTCGAATTCATGACCTTCCCCTTACCAAGGGGATGCTCTACCAACTGAGCTATCCGGGCGTTGTTACTTTGATATTGTATCAAAAGTGATTGAAAAAGTGAGCCCAAGGTGAGATTCGGACTCACGACCTTTCCTTTACAAAAG
>CAZRPX010000057.1:0-4043 GCA_964602085.1 uncultured Gammaproteobacteria bacterium | reverse complement strand
CGGACTGGTTGATGAAGCCATCCTCGATGAGCTTGTTGTAAATGAGGGTAGCATTTCGGAAATCCCAACGAATTTACAATTAATCAACTAGCTAAAATTGTTAAAAAACTTATTCCTCAGTCTTCTAGCAAGATTATTCAAGCTCAAGAATTACCTCAAGACGACCCGAAACAACGTTGTCCCGACATATCACTTGCCAAAGAAATATTAAATTGGGAACCTCTAACAAATCTAGAGACTGGTATAATCAAAACCATTGAATACTTCAAAACTCAAATCTAAATCAAAAACATTTTTGACAGTTAATTTTGGTTGTCGTGTCAACGCCACCGAAACCAACCAGTGGTCTCAAGTTTTAATTGATCAAGGTTACACTCCATATAACCTTATTACCGAAATAAAATCCCCAGATATTCTACTTGTTAACACTTGTTCTATTACAAAAAAAGCTGAAAAAGAATCTCTTAACAAAATTAAATTTTTCCACCAAAAACACCCTAATTCAAAAATTTACGTTACTGGGTGTGCTAATGTTTCAAAAATAAAAAATTTAGAACACGTCTCTTATTTTACTAACCAAGAAAAAGAACAACTATTAAAAAAACTTAAATCTTATTACACCCCAGAAATAAAAGATAAGTTTAGTCATACAAATCGCTTTTTATTAAAAATCCAATCAGGTTGCACTCAGTTTTGTTCTTATTGTATCGTTCCTTTCAAACGAAACTATCTTTTTTCGCTATCACCAGCTGACGCCATCAAAACTGTCAACAAAGCCATTAAAAATGGCTACAAAGAAGTTGTTATCACCGGAGTAAACATTGATGAATATCAATATGGCCTATCTAATCTAATAAAATTATTATTAGAAAAAACCGAAATTAAATTAATTAGTTTTGGTTCAATTCCTTTAAATTGTATTTCAAAAAACTTTATTAATCTTTATCAACAACCAAAACACAGTCAACGTCTGTCTCATTTTTTACATATTCCTATTCAATCAGGATCAGATAAAATTCTTAAATTAATGAACCGACCATATACCAAAAAAGAAATTATTAAAAAAATCGACGATCTAAAATCTACAATCGACGATCTAAAATTAGGTACTGATATCATTGTTGGTTTTCCTACCGAAACAGATAGTGATTTTCAAAAAACTCTTAAGCTTTGCCAACAAATTGGTTTCTCCAAAATTCATGTTTTCCCTTTTTCACCTCGCCCAGGTACCAAAGCAAGAATAATATTTGAAAACTCTCCTAAAATTTCTAAAGAAAAATTAAAAGAAAGATCTCAAAAAATTAGAGCTATTCAACTACTAACTAATTGACTAAACAACTAGTCTATCTCCCAAAAAAAACTTCCATTTCATCAAATACTTCAAATTTAAACGATACCTCTTGACCAGGGAATCGAGCATTTTTACCCCAAATATACGCTTTGTTTACATCATCTCTCATTTGATTAGAAATTCTTTTTAATACCTGGTCAAGATTTGCTGTCTTTTTTATAATCAATGGTTCTTTTTTGTCAGCCTCACTTATTCTGTCTCTTTTTAAATAAACCCTAACCAGACCCAAACCCTGCCATATTTTTTCTTTAAATTCTTCAATTCCAACATTTTTATCAACCGACATTTTTAAAACCCTATCAGGAATTTTTTTAATATCATTGTTCTTTACCAAATCCATTTTTGTCACAATTTCTACTGCAGGCATATATTTTCTGGTTTTAACCAACCCATCAATCAACCTATCGACAGATTCAATTTTCTCGCTTAATTGAATTATGGCGTTACCAAACCCCAATTCTTCGGCAATATCAGTAATTTCTTCTTTACTAAAGGATCCATAAGGGTCAACTACCTGGATCGCTCCTTTATGAGTTTTATGAACCGTAATTTTTGGCGGGCTATCATTTAGGCGGATACCGGCATTATAGAGCTCTTTACCAACCACGTCTAACCACTCAACTCTTTGAATGTCAGTCATCAATACCACCAGATCCGAGGCTCTTATTACTGAAATCACCTTTCTGCCAAAACCTTTATTCCCTGACGCCCCTTCTATAATTCCCGGTAAATCGAGTATTTGTATTTTTACTCCTTTATATTCCATCATACCAGGAACAACTCCCAAAGTAGTGAAATCATAGTTACCAACTTTAGATTCGGCATTTGTTACTTTGTTTAACAGAGTAGATTTACCCACACTTGGTAATCCAACCAAGACTACTGAAGCATCACCAGAGTGTTTGATTGCATAGCCAACTCCGCCTCCACCACCCTTATTCATTGGACCTTCTAACTCGTCTTTTAGTTTGGCTAATTTTGCTTTTAAAACTCCATGATGATGCTCACTCGATTTGTCATACGGAGTGTCTCGAATCTCTTTTTCGACTCGAGATATTTGCATTTTAATTATTTCTTCTTTATTCATTTGATAAAATTACTTACTTATTTTTTAATATTAAATTGTTGAATGTAATGAAATCCGCCTTTGGCGGAAAAATTGAAAATTTTAGAAAAAATAAAATTAAAATAACAATAATATTAATTGCTTTGTTTTTTATTTTTTCAAATAAGTCTATTTTAGCATCGAATAATATTTTCGGCCTTCATCTAACCCAAACGTCAGATTTAGACACTGCCAAAGAAATAATCAATTCCAATGGGGGAGACTGGGGCTGGGTAACTATCGTTATCCGTCTTGATCAGCTCGACCACAATATGTGGCAAGATTTTTTTGATAATTGCCGACAATCTCACATAATTCCAATTGTTAGACTGGCTACAATTTCTGACAAAGGAAACTGGAAAGTTCCGTCATTGTCTGATATAGACAAGTTAACAAGTTTTTTAAATTCACTAAATTGGCCGATCCTTACTCAACATATTATTTTGTTCAATGAAATAAACCATGGCCAAGAGTGGGGTGGGGAAGTTGATATAAAAAGTTACGTCGATATTTCAATCTATACCTCCCAAAAACTGAAGGAATACAATCAAAATTTTTTTATTTTAGGGAGTGCCCTAGATTTAGCTTCACCAGAAAAACCACCAAGTTTCAAATCAGCCCAAAATGTCTACCAAGAAATTTTTTCATACAATCCTCAATATTTTGATTATATTGACGGAATTGCTTCCCACTCTTACCCTAACCACGGTTTTTTGGGGACTCCAAAAGATAAAGGCCAACACAGTATTTTGGGCTACTCTTGGGAATTATATTTTTTAAAAAAACTGGGGGTTGATAAAAATTTTCCAGTCTACATAACCGAAACTGGTTGGCCTCATCGTGAAGGCCTCGACGGTCGTAATAATTTTTACACCACCAAAACCACTTCTCAGTTTTTAGTTGACGCTTTATCTATTTGGTCAAATGATAGCCAAATAAAAGCAGTTACTCCATTTATTTTTAATTATCCTCAACCACCCTTTGATCATTTTTCTTGGCTTGATCAAAACGAAAAAATTTACCCAGAATATCAAAAAATAATTGATTATAAAAAATCTAAAAACCAACCAGAACAAATTACTCAATACGAGTTGTATGGGATACATCTACCATTTTTAATTTTCCCCAACCATTTATATTCAGGCCAAATAAGTCTTAAAAATACCGGTCAATCAATTTGGGGCGAATCTGAATTTTGTATCAACCCAACTGTGGATTCTAATATTGAAGTTACCCCTCTTTGTATTACAAAAAACGACTATATAAAGCCTGGGCAAATCAAAATTTTTAATTTTACTTTTAAAATTACTAAAAGTGACTCTCGTCAAATAAAAATTTCATGGGAGAAAGTACCCCAAACAGAGATAAATCTTTTTTTAGAAAAAACCACAATTTATTCTCCCAGATTCAACATAATTAATCGAATTAAGAGCTTTTTAACTAAATTTTGGTAAAATACCAATGCTCCTTACCAATTTAAATTAATAATTAGTAATTAGTAATTAGTAATTAATAATTAGTAATTTACTTACGTCCTCATAGCTCAGTTGGATAGAGCGCCTCCCTTCTAAGGAGGAGGTCGCAGGT
>CAZRPX010000056.1:0-4104 GCA_964602085.1 uncultured Gammaproteobacteria bacterium | reverse complement strand
AAGTCCGAGACCATGCAAAACAAAATCAGAAACGCGACTACAGAAAAAGTCCCTTATATGATAATTATTGGTGGTAGGGAAGCAGAACAAAATACCATTTCTGTCCGTCAGCGAGACGGCCAAGACTTAGGGATCATGTCTCTCGAGACTTTTGTTGATCAATTAAAAGATCAAATCACAAAAAAGGCCTTAAATTTGATAAAATAAACTTTAGTTAATATTTAAATTTCCCTTGAGTAGTTTTAGAAATAAAAGTCAAAATAAAAAGTATTATAAAATCAATCAGTATATTACTGCGTCTGAAGTCCGTTTGCTTGATGATCACGGCAAACAAATTGGAGTGGTGCCAATATCTGAGGCTAGATCTCTCTCTCAAGAGAGTGGTTTGGACTTAATTGAAATAAACGGCAATGCCAAACCTCCAGTCATTAAACTTATAAGTTTTTCAAAATTTAAATATCAAGAAGCCAAAAAGCTACAATCTGAGAAAAAAGGCATAAAGGGAGGAGAATTAAAAGAAATTCAAATGACCCCATTTATAGGCCAAAACGACTATCAAATTCGAGTTGATAAAGCCAAAAAATTTTTAGCTACTGGAAATAAAATCAAATTAAGTATAAAATTCCAAGGTCGTCAGATGAATCATCCTGAATTTGGCCATGATTTAGTTGCCAAATTTAAATCTGATCTCCAAGAAGTAGCTATTGCCGAAAGTGAAGCCAAACTAATTGGAAAAAGATTAATGATTACTTTTACTCCTTCAAAAAAGAAGGTAACCAACAATGAAGAAACAAAACAATAAACGAAAAATTAAGAAATCGGTTTCCAATCGATTTGAAGTCACTAAAAACGGCAAAGTTTTACGTATGTCATCCTTCAATCGACATCTTCGCCGTAAAAAAAGCAAAAAACAACTTCGTCGCCTAAAAGGGAAACAAGTTGTTCCCAACACTTTGGCTATTAAAGTCAAAAAACTTCTTGGTCAACTATAATTATAAATTAATAACCAATTACCAATAAACCAATCACCAAACAAATAACAAATTCCAAAAAAAAATAATTATGTTGATATTTTTTTTATTTTGGAATACTTGGTTATTGGTTATTGAAATTTTAATAACTATGAGAGTTAAAACTGGAACAGTCCGCAAAGCTGGTCACAAAAAAGTTCTAAAAGCCGCCAAAGGTTTTTGGATGACCCGTCACAAAAGATATAAAGTTGCCCACGAAGCAGTTATGCACGCCGGCATGTATGCTTTTGTTGGCCGTCGTCTTAAAAAAAGAGATTTACGACAAGTCTGGATTGTTAGAATCAACGCCGCCCTTAAGCCTTTCAACATCCGCTATTCTGCATTTATAAAAATGCTCAAAAATCGTCAAATCACTTTAGATAGAAAAATTCTTTCTGATTTAGCTACAAATCATCAAGAAGCCTTTAAAGTGGTGGTAGAAGCGGCTAAATAAATTAGCCAACCTACCACAAAACCCCTTAGCCCTAAGCAAGGGGTTTTTTGTTATTTCAAGATATAAATAAATTAGGTACAATAAAGCGAAACATAAAATAATAAATATTACATTAAATTAATTGTCTATGGATCCAAATTTAGAAAATATAAAACTAGAATATCTATCCAAAATAGAGACAATCTCGACTGACGACCAACACGAACAACTAAGAATTGAAATATTTGGTAGAAACGGTAAAATTAACGCTTTATTCTCTGAAATTAAAAATATTCCACCCGAAAACAAAAAACAATATGGAGCCGATCTTAATCAATTAAAAACAGAGTTAGAAGAAAAAATAAAAAGTAAAAATATTCAAAAAGCTGACAAGCTGACAACTGATAAGCTGACAAGCTCAGTTTTTGGATTACCCAAAATCGGCCATCTTCATCCCATTACCCAAACTGAGAGACAACTAAATGATGTTTTTTTGAAACTTGGTTTTTCTATTTACACCGGGCCTGAGATTGTGACTGATGAATACAACTTTAAACGGCTTAACGTCCCGATTAATCATCCAGCTCGCGATATGCAAGATAGTATTTATATAAAAGAGCCAGAAGTTTTATTACGAACCCAAACCTCCACCATTGAATCATATTTATTACAATCTCACAGTCGACAATTACCTATTAGAGTTGCTTTCCCTGGTAGTGTTTTTAGAAATGAAAAAGTCAATCGATCAAACCATTTCGTTTTTCATCAATATCAAGCCGTAGTCGTTGATAAAGGAATTACCATGAAAGACTTAATCGGTACTATGGATTTAATGTTTAAGACATTATACGGATCAGATGTTGTTGTTCGCTATCGATGTAAATATTATCCAGAAGTCGAACCTGGAGTCGGACCTGACATGCAATGTTTTAGTTGCCACGGGTCTGGTTGTCCTATTTGTAAATATGCTGGTTGGATAGAGATGGGTGGTGCCGGAATGATCCACCCTAAAGTTTTAGAAATGGCCGGAATCGACCCCAAAAAATGGTCTGGATTTGCTTTTGGCATGGGACTCGATCGTTGGACTATGGCCCAAAAAAATATTAAAGACATCAGAACTTTATTAGGTGGCAATCTTGCTTATAAACCAAATGAAAAATAAAAATATATGAAATTAATTTATTCCCATCTTCAAAAATTTCTTCCAACACTTGATGTTAAGCCACAACAGCTCCGTGACGATCTTACCATGATTGGCCATTTTACAAATTATTTTGAAGAAATAGACAATGAAATAGTTTTTGACTTGGATATAAAAGTTAATCGGGGAGACTGTCTTGGTTATTATGGCCTTGCTAAAGATTTATCTGTTTTTTATCAAATTCCTCTGGTCACAAATACTTCAGCCGAAATTATCAATCAAGCCAAAGAGACTCTACCAATCAAAATAACAACTAACAACGTCAAACGAGTATTAGCAGTTAAATTTTCTCAATTAAAAAACGGTGTTTCACCGCCTTGGTTATTAAAATTTACCCAATGTCATCAGATAAAATCAATAAATCTTTTGGTTGACTTAACTAATTACGTTATGTTTATGTATGGCATCCCCAGTCATGCTTTTGATGTCCAAAAATCAACTGAATCTCTTATATGGGAAATGAACCCAAAATTTCAAGAATTTATAAGTCTTGACAAAAACAAACTCAATATCGACAAAAATATACTGATGATAAATAATCAATCTGAACCTCTTAGCCTAAGTTTTTGGGGTGGTACAGACTGCGCTATCGACAATAATACTAAAGAAATAATTTTAGAAATGGCAGTTTACAATCCCGCTGTTGTTCGCCAAAATAGTCGTCAGTTAAAATCTGTTACAGAAGCAGGAGTCCGACTTGAAAAACAACTAGACCCCGAGCTTATTCCTCTTGCTTTTAATCATTTATGCAAATTAATTTTGCAAAACTGTCAAGGACAAATTACTTCTGCTTTTTTTGATTATTATCCAGAAAAAATTAACCAGCCACTTATCGAATTTAACCCTCAAAACCCGTCTCTTGTTTCTGGAATTGAAATCCCTACTGAATTTGCCATCGATTGTCTTGCTCGACTTGGATGTCTTGTCTCGCCAAACATGTTAATAACACCTCCCTCAATCCGACCCGACATAACAATGGCCGCAGATTTAGCTGAAGAAGTCGTCAGATTTTGGGGTTACCAAAAGATACCAACCAATCAACCTTTAGAATACAAAAAAGT
This sequence comes from uncultured Gammaproteobacteria bacterium, assembly GCA_964602085.1. Lineage (GTDB taxonomy): Bacteria > Patescibacteriota > Microgenomatia > UBA12405 > UBA12405 > WARW01. Next base: position 399 of record CAZRPX010000056.1, on the reverse strand, counting down.
TTCTGATATTACTCCAAAAGATATACATCTAATTAATAGCTTAAAAGATAAGCTAACTGACCTAGGTTACGATGAAATATTAAGCTGGCCATTAGTTGCTGAACCCTCAGATTCAACTACTGTCGTTACCACCCAAAACAGTATTAACACCGAATCAATTTATCTACGTCAAAGCATAATTCCTTCTCTAAAAAAACAACTTAGTTTATATCAAAGATACAAACTATATAGTCCTCAATTTTTTGAAATCGGAAAAATCTTCTTTAAAGAAGGGGACACTTACACAGAAAAAAATAGCCTAGGAATATACCATCCATCTTCAGATCAGTTGAAAAACGACCTTCAATACCTCAATTTACCAATACTCAACAAAGATAGTTCTTTCGTTGAAATAATTAT
>CAZRPX010000055.1:2324-4119 GCA_964602085.1 uncultured Gammaproteobacteria bacterium | reverse complement strand
TATCAAATCAATTACTAAATCTATTGGACACGGAGTCAAAAACGATCCAGAAATTGATCGTCTCAAAAAAAAACACCCAAAGGTTTTTGATTTCATCAAAAAGAGATTGACTAAAAATCATAAATACGGCCGACATCTCACTATTGGAATATTGGTTACCCTAGTGTGTATCTATTTCTTTTACGGTATTGTTCGGAGTTATATTGGTCAAGAAAATCTGGTTCAATTTGATCTTCGGGTAATCAATCTGTTTAGTACTCTACGTCATTCAAAACTCAACCAACAAATGCTTTTTGTTACCTATCTGGCAAAAGGCGAAATCGTCATTGTTGGCTTATTGGTTTTTAGTATTATATTATTTTTACACAAACGATGGCGATTATTATTTACTTTACTAATCTCTGTTGGAATTGGTGAAGTATTCGTTTGGATTATCAAAAACACTATCGACCGACCACGTCCACCCCTCGTCAATGCTCTTGTCGCCGAATCATCATACAGTCTACCCAGTGGCCACACTTTTGTCGCTATCGCTTTTTATGGACTATTGGTTTATTTTGTCATCCAGTCTAACAGAAATAAGTTTTTTAAAATTATTAGTTTTATTTTTGGAATTTGTCTAATTATTCTGGTCGGAATATCAAGAATCTATCTTGGAGCTCATTGGCCATCAGATGTTTTTGCTGGAGTTGCTTTTGGATCTGCCTGGCTATCTATTTTAATAACCTCTTTTAGAATCAAAAAGAAATTCAATCCTCCCAAAAAAATTCAAATTAATCTCAAACAAAAAACTTTAATTATCTCCAGTATTTTATTGGTTACTATTTGGATAGTGTATATTTTTTATTTTTTTTTCAGTCACCCATTAATAGAAAAACAAGTTACCGCCACTCCTAAAAAGATAATTGAGACCTCTCAGATCACCAACCAACTTTTTAAAAATCTTCCCAAGGTCAGCGAATCAATTACTTCCATTCCCGCAGAACCAATTAATATTATTGTTGTTTCTGACCGAAAAACATTAGACAAAGCTTTTGCTAACTCTGGTTGGTATTTATTAGACGAACCAAGTCTAAACTCTTATACCCGAATTATTACTTCAATTATTTTTAAAAAACCATACCCTCAAACTCCAGGCCTCCCAGTCTTTTGGGATACTTATCCCAGTCCGTTTTCTTATGGCCAACCAACTTATCCTAGCTCAATTAGTTCCCGTCATCATATTCACTTTTGGGACACCAATTATATTACTTCAGACGGTCTAACCGTTTGGGTGGGGACAGCTCATTTTGACGAAAGTATAAAAAAGAAATTTAAAATTATTTTACCTTTTCACACTACTCAGCTTATTGTTGACGAAGAAAGAGAAAATATAAAAAACACTTTAGAAAAAAATGGCTTTCTTGGTTCGTTTGAAAAAATAAATCTGACCGGTCTTCTTTATGGCACCAAAAAAAGTGGCAACAATTTTCTTACCGATGGCCAAGCATATATTCTTTATTTAAAAGATGAGACAAGATAAACCTTCGCTAATTTCATTACAACTCGAAAAGTTTAAAGACACTCTTGAAAAAAGACAAAAATACGTCAAGATGGAGTATCAGTCATATGGATTAGAATTGGCTAAAGAGCTACAAGACTGGAAAAATCGATCACTTTACATCCGCCTTGCCAAAAATACCGATCGTAAAATTTTAGAAATGGCTCGGTATTTTGTTAAAGACCAAAGTCCCGGAACCATAAAAACTCCCTATAAACTTTTTATGTGGAAACTTAGACAATTAAAAGAAAATAG
>CAZRPX010000055.1:0-2224 GCA_964602085.1 uncultured Gammaproteobacteria bacterium | reverse complement strand
AAATATGCCACTCTTTATTCGCCAATCAGTGGCGTAGTTGTTGCTGTTGACCAACCAAATAGTGGAGTTAATATCACTCCCGCTTCTGCTACTTTTTCAATTATTGACCCAATGAGTATCTATTTCAAAGCTCAAATTGACCAAGAAGACGTCACTCGAGTCAAAATTGGAGATAAAACCACCATCACTCTTGATAGTTTTCCCGAAAAAGAGTTTGTTTCAGAGGTTACTTATATTTCTTTTACCCCAGTTTCTGGCCAAACATCAACTGTTTACGAAATTAGATTCAAACTAGATAGTGATTCCAATCAAGATCTTAAATACCGCCTTGGAATGGATGGTGATGCTCTTATTTCTCTCAAAGAAATACCTAATAGTCTTACTCTCCCCATAGAAGCAATTCGTCAGGATGAAGACCAACCTTATGTTTTTGTAAAATCTAACGACAATCAACCATTAATCAAAAAAACCATCAAAATTGGAATCGAAACCGACACTACTGTTGAAATTTTAGAAGGACTTTCAGAAAATGACCAAGTCGTCGTCTCCAAATAATTCTAAAGTAATTTTAGAATTAAAAAACATCACCAAAAAATACACGACTGGGACTAATCAGTTCACTGCCCTAGACAACGTTAGTTTAAAAATCCATGAAGGTGAATTTGTATCAATCACTGGACCATCAGGGTCGGGTAAATCTACCTTAATGCATATTGTAGGTTTACTTGACAACCCAACTTCAGGTGAAGTTTTATTAAATGGTCGCGACATTTCTAAACTAAAAGAACATCAATTAGCCCAAATTAGAAATATTACCCTGGGTTTTGTTTTTCAGCAATTTAATTTATTGGCCAAAACATCTTCTTTAGAAAATGTTTTATTACCCCTTTTGTATTCTGATGTTCCCAAAAGAGATCGACAAAAAATTGGACTAGACTTACTGGCCAAAGTTGGACTTCAAGATAAAACCAACAACACCCCAGCCCAATTGTCTGGCGGCCAACAACAACGAGTTGCCATTGCCCGAGCTTTAGTTAATAATCCAAAAATTATTTTAGCTGATGAACCAACAGGAAATTTGGATAGTAAATCTGGTGAGGATGTTATGAAATTTTTTCATCAATTAAACGAAAAAGAGGGGAGAACCATTGTTTTTGTCACTCATGACATGGATTTAGCCAAAGAAGCCAATCGGACTATTATTATCAAAGACGGAAAAATTTTGGAGGGAAAAAATGCTTAAACCCTCGTTTAATGATTTATTAAAATCTAGTTTTCGGTCTATTTTAAAAAATAAAAGCCGGACTATATTGACCTCTTTAGGCATAATTATTGGTGTAACTTCAGTAATTTTGTTAACTTCTATTGGTAATGGTCTAAAAAAATATGTCACCGATCAGTTTGATTCTTTAGGTGCCAACTCAATATTTATTTCTCCAGGAAGAGTTTTTAACGACAATGGCGGATTTTCTCAAAGCGGAGCCATCATGACAACCAGTTTTTCACTTAAAGATGTCACTAACTTAAAAAGAAAATTAGACAATGTTGAAATTACCCCCGCTAATGGTGTCTTTGTTGATATCTCGTCTCCTTTCAACACTCAAAAATCAATCGAGATTGATGGTTCGACGCAAAATTTTGGTATCAATAATAATCTTGCCCCATCAGAAGGCAATGGTCGGTGGTTTACGGAAGAGGAAAATAGTAAAAAAACTCCAGTAATAATTCTTGGTTATCAATTAGCTCAAGATTTATTCCCAAATTCTTCTGCTCTTGGGAAAAAAGTAATTGTCAAAGGAAAAACCTTAAAAGTTATTGGCGTAAGTGACAAAAAAGGCTCATCTTTTGGTGGTCCAAGTTTTGATAAACAAGGCTATATACCTCTAAATGTGGCTTTTGATCTAGCCGGCAACAACGACATTCAAAGCATTATTGTAAAAGCTAAAAACAAAGATTCAATTGAGTCAACCAAAAAACAAATTACCAAAATAATGTTAGAAAAATATGATGAAGATGCTTTTTCAGTTTTTGATAGCTCACAACTTCTTAATTCTATAAATTCTATTATTAGTGTCCTAACAATTGGTCTTACTGGTATTGCGGCTATTTCCTTAGTCGTCGGGGGAATAGGGATTATGAATATTATGCTAGTCTCTGTTACCGAAAGAACTAGAGAAATTGGTCTTCGCAAAGCTATCGGAGCATACCCTCGAGCCATCCTAAT
>CAZRPX010000054.1:0-4381 GCA_964602085.1 uncultured Gammaproteobacteria bacterium | reverse complement strand
TTATTTGCTTTTCCTTCCAATGGTGGAGCGTTTACATAAACATGAATCATCTCGATTAAGTCTTTTTCTACTCGTGGATTCTTTGAATTTGGATGAACCACCACTTCTATTTTCATAATTCATTATATCTTTATTTATTATTCCGACCCCCCCGAGCAAAATGATATTATCATAATATATGACCAAAAACCCTCTCATCAATGCTTTTAGTGCTTCAGTCTACATTGTCCTTGTTATTACTGTCATGACTTTTGCTACCAATCCATTACAAAACAAACCTGACACTTTTTTTACCCCAATTGTTTTTTTATCACTGCTAACACTTTCCGTTGCTGTTATGGCCTTTTTATTTTTCTATCAACCCGTCGTCCTTTTGATTGACGGCAAGAAAAAAGAAGCCATAAATCTTTTTACAAAAACAATAGGTGTTTTTGCTGTTATCACTATTGTTTTGCTAACTCTACTTTTTTCTGACCTAATTTAGTTTTCAAAAAAATCAAATAATTTCAAACCATTCAACTTCGCGATTGTGTTATCCTTTTTTAATGTCTCGAATTGCTTTGACTATTTCTTTAATTATCAATGCTGTTTTAGGTTTTTTATTTCTTCGCTCTCGACCAGTTTCTCCAAATATCTATCAAGTCGATCGCGTTATCGATGGTGACACTTTTGTCTTAACCAACAAACAAGAGATACGTCTTATGAGTGTCAACGCTCCCGAAACTGGTCTTTGTGGTAGTGTCGAAGCTACTGATAAATTATCTAGTCTAATTTTAGGCAAAAAAGTCAGACTAGAAGGTGATATAAACGATCATTTTGGCCGATTATTGGCCCTGGTTTATGTTGATGATATTTTAGTCAACAAAGAAATGATTCTTTCTGGTTGGGCTCGTTTTACTTCCACTGCTTCATCAGAATCGGAAAATTTAAAATCCGCTTTTCAAAAAGCTAAAACCGAAAAATTGGGAGTTTTTGGCCCCGAGTGTTACCAACCAGTCAACCCAAATAATCCCAAATGCAACATCAAAGGAAATGTCAAAGAAGGCAAGAAAACATATTTTTTTCCAGGTTGTGGCAATTACAGTAATGTTGCTCTCGAACTTGACCAAGGCGATCAATGGTTTTGTTCCGAATCTGACGCCGTCTCTGCCGGTTTTGTCAAAAGTGCCAATTGTTATTCCAAAAAATACTAAAAGTTAGGTTTTGATTTAAAGTTAAAAATTTTAAACAAAAAAATACCCTGTTTATTGACAATATTCACCAAAATGATATATTTCCCTTAATATGAGTAATGAATCAAAAATACACGACCCGAGATATTGGAAAAAATGGAGAGAGTCGCATGCTATTGAAACTCTACAAAAAGCCCAACTTAGAACAGACCTGCTTCCTATTAGGTATGAGTCAAAACCAATAACAGCTATCGGATACAACCATGAAAGAGATATTTCCACATTGCATATTGGCAATAAAATAATTAATTCTGGGGATGGATGGTCATCTAGTGAGTCAGAATGTTATTGTGTTGTTCCTGGAAATAATTTTAAAATAGGTCAAATGGTTAGAGCTAAAAATTTACCCAAAGACACCCAAACGCTAGGCCAAGCTTTTCCTGAAAAATAAAGGCAATTTTGTATTAATATAGTTCAAAATTATTTCACTTACTAATCCTTAATTTTTAGATTATTCAATTAATTTCTGTTATCTTATCTTACATATGGAAAGGCTACGACCCAGCCAAGAAAATTATCAAAATTTTGAATTTTTTAGCTATTCAAAAGAACGATTAGAATTGTATAAGTATTCGCAAGCCGTATCAGAATATTTAATAACCGAGAAAATACCCAATCTTGTTCTTATTGACCGAAGCGCCAGGCCTTTATATCTTGGAATAAAAGAATATTTTCGATCAAAACACCCTGACGAAAAAATTCCCAATATATATTTTATTAATCCAAAAGGGTTTAAGACGAGTAAAAAAGATTTAAACAAACGAGAGCTTTCTCAAATTACGGGTCAACGTGTCGAGACAGAAAACATCAAAAACGATCCTATTATAATCAGAAAGCCGAAAGACGTTATAAAAGAATTTATACAAACTTATTCAAGATTAGTTAAGGATAAAAAAAAGCCAGTACTAATATTTGATACTTGTATCCATAATGGGAAAACTTTAAGACCAGTGTTAAAAATCTTTAAAAAAATGAGATTTTCAGATATTAGGACTGGGACTATTAATCCAGCTGATAATAAATCAAAATTAACCACAAATTTTATCGTAACCAATCGAGGGCCAATGAAGGGTTGTTATCCTTTTGGTGTAGATAGTATTGTTGAAAAGACCTATAGTCATGTATATTCTCAAAAAACAGATAATATACACGAAAGAGAAAAATCAGTCCGCCTAAGAGGTGAGATTTCTAAAATTATTAATAATTTACTTGAAAATAAGATATAATTAAATATATATGGAAACCCAGTCACCAGAAATTAGCCAACTTCAAGAAGCTAGATCAGAAATCCATTTAACTTCTGAGGGAGTCTCAAGACTTTTCAATAAATGTACTAGTAACATTGATAATGGCGGGAGAAAGTATTATCACGACATTCTCAATGAAGTAGTTTTTAATAAATCCGAGATTAATGACAAAGAGAATATAGTTCTTATTGAGAAATTTGCTGATCAACTTCGATCACCATTTTTTAAAAAGGACATTGGTTGTGATTGGCACGAGGCTAGTCAAGATAAATTTTATAAAAACTGGGCTAAATCAGAAGAAGAAATCAAACAATTATTAGCTCTAATTAGTGTCATCGGTTTAGGTAGGTTTACTACTACAGGAAATGAATACCCCATGAAATATGTTGTCGACAAAGAACGATATCAGTTAGTTAAATCCAAAAAATAAGTTATACTAATCTATGACTAAAATAAATCAAATTTATCGTTGTTCAGTTTGTGGCAATATAGTTGAAGTTGTTCATGCTAGTGGTGGCCAGCTTGTTTGTTGTGGTAAACCAATGGTGTTACTTACCGCCAATACTACCGATGGTGCCACCGAAAAACATGTTCCAATTATAGAAAAAACCGCCGACTCTATTATTGTTAAGGTTGGTTCTGTCCCACACCCTATGGAAGAGGCTCATTATATCGAACTTATCGAAATTATTGCCGATGATAAAGTTTATAAAAAATTTTTAAAGCCCGGAGAAGAACCTATCGCAATTTTTAATATTACCGCCGAAAATGTTGTTGCCAGAGAGTATTGCAACCTTCATGGTCTGTGGCAATCTAATTAACTCAATCGAAATTTTATTTTAAGGGTTTTCTTTTTTATTTCGATCTTCTTCGCTTTTTCTCGTCGACCACACTTGAATTATCAATATCAACGCCAATAAGCCAACTATCACTATCCAAAACCATTTGTCTGAATTTTTATTTTTTATCCCTTCATCTTCTGTTTCAACCACTTTAGTTTCTTCTTTTATTTCTTCTGTTTTTGGTTCAATAGAGATTTTTTCTGTTTCCGTAATTTTGTTTTCGGTCGTTGTTGCCGTCGGATTTGGAGTCGCTGTAATTATCTGAGTTACCACAATTGGGGTGGGTGTTTTTGTTGCCAGAGGTTTAATATCTAATTCTATTTCCTTAATTGGTTTAATCACGGCTATCGTTGGAGTTGCTGTTGGTATAATTTTTATTTCTTTATCAAGTTCAACCTTATACATCGACTCTAACGCTTTTATCTTCCCTGGACTAAAAATAAACAATAACCCAAAACAAAGAATTGTTTTGACCATATTCTTCATTACCTATATTATACGTCTGCTGTCAAATCACTCCAAATTTATTTTTTCTTCTCTATTGGCGTAATAAATTTTACGTACCCCAAAAACAATGAAATTATCAACCCCACCGACACCACTACAAATCGAAACATATTATCATCACTCCCAAAACCTCGAATTACACTATACAAAAGTGTTAAAACCCCACCCAGTAGCAGTCCATCTGCAATCAAGTAAATTTTTTTAAATAAAGTCAGACTAATTACCACAATTACAATCGAAAATACCAACGCCGCGATTGACACGTTTCGGTTATAAGTTTTATTTTTTATTTGATAATCTTTTTGTTCTTGTTCGTATCTCTCCATTTCGGCCTTGGCTTCTTCAGATATTTTTCCCTCTTTTTCTGGTTCGGCGTATCCATATTTCATTGAAGTTGGTGCTTCAGGATATTTAGGTGTTGGATAAAAAGCGGCAATCCCCACCCCAATAAAAACCGCTACAAAAATTCCAATCAATAGGGTATAAAGCAGTTTTATAGTCATATATTTAAGACTACCACAAAAGACACCACTCCGCCAAATATCATAATTAA
>CAZRPX010000053.1:0-4619 GCA_964602085.1 uncultured Gammaproteobacteria bacterium | reverse complement strand
GACTGTGGGGGAATAATTGCGAAATTGAGGTTGGCGGAGTAGGGTATTTGCTTTGGGTGGGTAAAAACTTTTTGAAAAAACACAATGAGGGTGAAGAGTTGAAAGTGGCAACTTATATGGCGGTGTCAGAAAACGATGTAAACTTGTTTGGATTTGAAGATTGGGATGAAGTAAATTTATTTAAAATGTTAATTTCAGTATCGGGAGTTGGTCCAAAAACAGCCGCTGGAATATTATCCTCCTTCGCTGAAGCTTCGGAAGGACATGGGGTGGAGACAGTTATTAAAGCTATCGGTCAAGCAGATGTAGGATCTTTTCAAAAAATAAAAGGAATCGGGAAGAAGACGGCTCAACGAATTATTGTCGACCTAAAATCAAAAATTGGAGGATTAGGAGAATTGGATTTGACTCAAGATAACGAAAAGAATATTGACAGTGATTTGGTGTTAAGTTTAAAACAATTAGGTTTTGATCGAAAAGAAATCGAAAAAGTAACTAACAAATTACCAAAAGAGTTAGAAACAACAGAGGAAAAATTAAGTTGGTGCCTTTTAAATTTATAATTTTTAATTTGAAATTTTTAATCAAATCTAAATTTTAAAATGAAAAAAGAAGACAAAATAAAATTATGGATAAAAAAATAACTGAGGAAGAAAACAAGAAAACACTAGATCCTAAGGTGGAGGGGGAGGAGAAGGTTGTGGAAAAGAAATTAAGACCCCAAAGGTTGGGTGAGTTTATTGGTCAAGAAAAACTTAAAGAGCAGTTGGATATTTTTTTGAAAGCAGCCAAATCGAGAGGAGAAGCTTTGGATCATATTTTGTTTTATGGTCCGCCTGGTTTGGGTAAAACTACCTTAGCCTGTTTAATGGCTCGAGAGATGGGGAGTAATATCAAAATGACTTCTGGACCAGCATTGACACGGGCCGGGGATTTAGCCTCGATTCTGACGGGTTTAAAGAAAGGCGATTTTTTGTTTATTGACGAAATTCATCGGCTAAATAAATTGGTTGAAGAAATGCTTTATAGCGCGATGGAAGATTTTGCTCTTGATATTGTGTTGGGAAAAGGGCCATCGGCAAAAACGGTTAGGCTAAATTTGCAAAAATTTACATTGGTGGGGGCTACTACTCGGATTGGTTTAATTTCTGGACCAATGAGAGATAGGTTTGGTTATGTTCAACAATTGGATTTTTATGAAGATGTAGATTTAAAAGAAATAATTGAGCGAACAAGTGAAGTCTTGGGAGTGAAAATTGACCCCGAAGCAGCCAAAGAAATTAGTAGACGAGCCAGAGGGACACCGCGAATTGCCAATAGATTATTAAGACGAGTTCGTGATTATGCTGAAATTCACCCTTTTTTGCATAAAGCCTCAGATGGTCAGGCAATGATTGGTTTGGAACATGTTGAAAAGGCGCTTAAGATGTTGGGGGTAGACGAGTTAGGTTTATCTGATGCAGATAGAAAGTATTTAGAGATAGTCAAAAAACAATATAATGGAGGGCCGGTAGGGGTGGAAAATATTGCGGCCAGCTTATCTGAAGATGTCGGGACAATTACTGAGGTCTATGAACCGTTTCTGATGAAAAAAGGGTTGATAAAGAGAACACCAAAAGGGAGAGTGTTGGTTTAGAAGCAATTTATTTTAAACCCTCTGTCCCTCGACAAGCTCGGGACATCTCCCTTAAAAAGGGCGACTGTTATATCATATTTTAATGAGTGATGATTTTTGGGAATCAAAATTAGTTTCTAGAAGAGGTCATTTAAAATATTTGGAAGAATTAAGAACCTTATCAAGGAATAATAGAATTAACGCAACTCGAACAGAAAACAAAGTATGGTATGAGATTTTGAAAAATAATCAGACTGGATTCAAATTTTTAAGGCAAAAACCGATAGATAGATTTATTTTAGATTTTTATTGTAAAGAATTACAATTAGTTATTGAAATTGATGGTAGTTATCATAATAAAAGAAAAAAATATGATGATGCAAGAGATAAGTTTTTAGAAAATATAAACTTTAAAACACTAAGAATATCTTCAGAAAAAGTAATGTTAAATTTAGAACAAGTTAAAAATGAGATTAATAAATTTATTGAGTTGAGAAAAGTTTCCCTTTTTAAGGGAAAGGCCCCGAAGGGGAAAGGGTTTAAAACAAGTATGAATTGAGATAAGGAGGTTGGGAGGTTAGGATGGGCAGGATGGGCAGTGTCTCCTTCTCCGCCAGTTGGCGGATTCGGAATACTTATTTTTTATTCAGCTTGGATGCCAAGTAGCCAGAGAACAGCTTCTTTACGGTAGCGACGATCACCACGAGCGTTGATACGGATAGCTGGGAGTTTACCTCGTTTACCCCAACGTTTGATGGTGAGTTTGCTGACACGAAGAAGATCGGCAACTTCGGCGACGGTCAAAAGATCAGGCAGATTATCAATCGAAACTCCATTGACCTTTTTAGGAGAATTTGATTGTTTCACAAGGTTGTCTTGTGATGCATTTTGAATGTCCATTGTGTGGCTCCTCTTGTATCAAAATAATGATTAACTGTAATCAGTTAATCATATTGGATATTTGTATGTCAAGAATCAAATGTTTACGGTAAGACTCTTATCTCAAAAGAAGGGAAAAAATTAAATTTTGGGGATTAAATAATTTTATGACATAATGGTTGTATGATAAAAAATGACCAAAATATAAATAATAATCGAATTGCTTTTTTTGGAGTCAAGTCTTGGGAAAAAGAAATAATTGAAAAAGAAATTAGTCGGTTAGATACTTATGGAATTGGAATTTTTAAAGAAGAGGTTCAGGATAATTTGGATGTGGCCAAAAATTATGAAATCATTTCAACTTTTATTTATTCGAAAATTGATGAAAATGTATTGAATAAGTTACCCAATTTAAAAATGATAGCCACCAGATCTACAGGAGTGGACCATATTGACAGAAATATTTGTGAAAAGAGAAATATTAAAATTACCAGCGTCCCGGTTTATGGATCAAATACGGTAGCTGAATATACTTTTGCCTTGTTGTTAGCTGTTGCCAAAAAAATAGTGGTATCTCACCAATCAGTTGAAGAGGGGGAGTTTAATCCAGAAGGTTTAACCGGAGTGGATTTGTATGGAAAAACGATAGGGGTCATAGGTTGTGGAAAAATAGGGCAAAATGTAATCAAGATTGCTAGAGGCTTTGGAATGAAAGTGTTGGGGGTGGATGGATATAGAGATCCTAAATTAGAAAAAAAGAGTGGATTTAAATATGTTGACTTGGAAACTTGTTTGAAAAATTCGGATTTTGTAACTCTTCACGTACCAGCAATAAAAGAGACTTACCATATGATTAACAAGAAAAATATTAAGTTAATGAAGCCGGGTAGCTTTTTGATTAACACCGCTAGAGGAGCAGTGGTAGAAACAGAAGCGATAGTATGGGCTTTAAATAATAAAATACTAGCTGGAGCGGGCCTGGATGTCACCGAAGAGGAGATGTTGGTTGATAGTATGAGTGTGGTGATGAGTAATAAAGTTACTAAAGATAATTTACAAAATGTGTTGAGTTTTCATCTGCTTAGGGATAGAGATGACGTGGTTTTTACGCCTCACAATGCTTTTAATACTCAAGAGGCGATTGAAAGGATTATTAAAACCACAATAGACAATATAATTGAATTTCAAAAAAAATAGAATTGGTATAATTACTAAAGTTAGTGTTTATTGCAGGAGGAGATATTTATGAAACCAGTAATAATTTGTGGAGGGATAGGTTCTAAAATGTGGCCAATGAGTCGAAGTTCTATGCCAAAACATTTTTTGCCATTGATTGGGGGAAAATCATTATTCCAGTTAAATTATGAATCGTTAAGAAAAAGATTTTCTCCGACAGAAATTTTTTTACAAACAAATGAAGTTCAGGCTCAGATAGCCAAAAACCAAGAACCAGAAATTCCTGATGAGAATATATTTGTTGAGCCAGAAATGAGAAATCAAGGTCCAGCGACTGGGTTTGCGGCGGCACAGTTGATTAAAAGAGGCTTTGGAGACGAACCGTTTATTTTGGTTCAAGCAGATGTCTTGCGTGAACCAGATGATAAATTTATCGAAATGATTGATGAGGTGGCAAAACTATCTAGTAGTGGAGGTAAATATATTACTGGAGGGTTTATGCCAAAATCGATTGTTGGGGGAGTGGATTATTTAGTAAAGGGAAATTTGGTAACTGAAGAAAATGGGGTTAGTTTATTTGAAGTGGCTGATTATATTGACAGAACTGAAGAAGATAAAATTAAACAATATTTGGGGACAGACAAACTGTTGCTCCATGCCAATCACACAACAATGACTCCAAATAATTTAGTGAAAATGTACCAAACTTACAAACCGGAATGGTACCAACCCTTGATTGAAATTTCAAAAGGTAGTGATGTAGTGACTGAATATGCCAAGATGCCAAAGGGGGCGATTGAAGAGGTAACTAAACAGGTATATAAAAATGGTGGGGCAGTAGTAGCTCAATTGCCGTTTAATTGGGTAGATTTTGGGACTTGGGAGTCAGTGGCTAATTATATGGACGATAAAAGCATGTACAATCCAGAAGGTGTTTATGAACTTGATT
>CAZRPX010000052.1:0-4622 GCA_964602085.1 uncultured Gammaproteobacteria bacterium | reverse complement strand
CTGCGGTTGGGGCAAAACAACTCGACGTTCCTTGTGATACCCCACAAACTCCATTTATATCAGCTAATTTTGTTGCAGTACAACTGGCATTATTTACCGATGCTGGGCAACTAGGTGCTTTAATTCCGTTACACGACCAAGACCAGGTAGAACCATCAAATAAGGCAGTGGTCGCATTACCCGCGCCACAAGTAGCACTTAAATCTGTTGAACATACAGTTTGACCATTCGACCCCCCACAACTCCCATCGGTTCCTGAATTATAATAACGCACACAATCTGAATTTATGGTTCCAGGGTTAATACAACTATGGCAACTTGGACATCCGCTATTTGAGCTACAAGTTATTGCATCTTTATTTCCATCCTCGTCACAACAAGACCCAGTTCCAGCCGCACACCAAATACTAAGTATTGACCCACCATATAATTTACAATTTGTCGAATCTTTACACACCCCACCTATGGAAGTACAACCTTTACAACAAACTGGAGTGCTACGATCATCACACCATCCACTCAATTCCCCCCAGTTTGTCGAACAACCCGAAGTGCTTGGATCGCAATAACCACCCTGCCCAGAACAACCAGCGGGTTTTTCTACACAAGATCCGCCTGTACACCACTGAGTAGAAGCACAATCACCTTTACTCCAATAATATGCCGTAACACCTGAAGTGGTTTTACTCTTACATGTCCATAATTTTGTTTCGCTACCACAGTATGTGTTGCCTAAATGACTAGACTTCCAACAGTCAGCGGCAAAAGCAGGGGAAACACTTAAAAATTCCAACACCAAAAATGATAAAAAAAACGAAATTCTTCTTAACCATTTACTTCTACCTAGTTTAACCATTACAAAATGATACTCAAATCTTATTACTAATGCAAACAATAAAAATATCACCAATCGTTTATAATGATTACATTATGAAATTTAGTCGTCTAATTATTCATCTTTTAATTCCTGCAATTTCCCTTTTTTTAGCTCAAATAATTTCTTTTAGCCAACCAAATAATTTCCAATTCAAACCAGAAATGAATGTTATGATCCCAATAAATTATCTTTTATGGCTATGTGTTTACAGTTTATGTTTTTCTTTGTTCAAAAAAACTCGTAAATCGATTTATTTATATCTACTCACTTTTAGTATTTTCACCCTAGTTAATCATTTCAAAATAAAAATTCTCTATCAATCTTTTACTTTTACAGATTTTAAACTATTAAAAAACTTAATTTTGTTTTGGCCAAATTTTATAAAACAATCTCAAATTATTCAAATTTTGATTTTAACAATTATCATCTTGTTTTTCTCTTTTATTATTTTGAAAAAAAAATGTCAAAATACCAACTCTAAGATTTCTAGATTGATTTTATTCCCAACTTCAATATTGGTTCTTTTGATTCCTCTTATTTTTACTGAACAATATAATAATATTCTTTACAAAAGTGAACTTATTATTTATCGAACTAACCCTATCGAAAATTGCAAAAAAAACGGTATTTTATTTTGTTTTTTAGATGACCTCAAAAATATCAAAAAAGAAACTCCGCCAGACTACAACAAATCTACTATACAAAAAATATATTCAGAAATTAATATCTCTAAAGAAAAAACAGACAACAACATCAAACCAAATATCATAGTAATTCTTTCTGAATCACTTTTTGATGCCACTAAATTAACAAACGTCAAATTCAACCAAGATCCCATCAAAAATATTCGGGCAGATATGAAATCTAACCTTATTACTCCACAACTTAGTTCAGGAACCGGCAATGTTGAGTTTGAAATAATCACTGGTTTAAGTAATTATTTTTTAAATGGAAAATTCCCCTATAGCCAGGTAATCAGACAAGACGCACCATCGCTTTTCACTATTTTCAAAGAACAGGGGTATTTAACCACAGTAATACACCCATACCTTAGGTCAATGTACAATCGCACTACTGTCTACAAGCACTTTGGACTAGATAAGTTTATTAGTATTGAAGATATTGAGGATTACCAAAAATCTGGTCCTTATGTTTCCGACAAATCATTTATGGACCAAATTATCAGACAGTACGAATCTACCAATCAACCACAATTTATTTTCGGCCTAACCATGCAAAACCATTACCCATTCGAACCAAGTCGGTTTTCAGAACACCCAGTTACTTTTACCGACAACCTACCAGGAATAGAACATCAAATCCTTCAGTCATATGTCGATGGTATAAATCTCAGTGATATTAGCTACCAATTTCTAAAAGAAAAGATTTTAAGTTCTTCAAAACCAACCATAGTTATTTATTTTGGTGACCATTTACCATTATTACTTTCAAAATTTGACTTATATCAACTACTTGATTATGTAGTTCGTGAAGAAGAAAATTGGAACAATGAAGACAAGTCAAAAATGTATACCACACCAATTGCTATTTACAGTAATTTTCCAACTAATTTAGATATTAAACCCAGAATAAGCCCTAATTTTCTCTCTTTAGAAATTCTAAAATTTGCCAACGTTACTCCAAAATATCAATTTAAATTTTTACAGTCTCTTTCCTCTACTGATACAGTTCTAAACCAATATTTCACCGACAATTTCACCCCAAAACAAATCAACGATTATTCCCTAATTCAATACGACATTATCAGTGGACATCAATATTTTACTCAATTTTGATCTAATTTTTTCTATTTTTATAATACTCTTAGTTTGTATTTGGACTAGCCACACTATCAATCTCTTCCCAAGTCTCTGCCCCGAACGGTGTCATTAAGTTCTCGTCTTTAATTCTTTTAATTATTGGTAACATATAATCAAGAGTTAAGCCATCGCTTGTCATATAACGATCTAAATCAGCTTTGAACTCAGTGATCTGTTTTGCAACATCCTTACTACCAGTTTTTTTATAAATAAAATTACCACAATCATTAGCCAACCACGACTTAATTACTGCCACCTCATTTTTATTAAAATTACCCAAAGCGTTTCCTCTCACTCCGAACATCTCCAAAGCAAAACCTTTTCTCAAAAAATAACTAAAATTAGACGAATCGTTATTTGAATAATTATAGTAAATTATTCCATATTCATACTTAAATCCTTTTATTTTTCTATTACTACTCGCCTGACCTTGAAACAAAACTCGCACATCATTTGCCACCATCGCTCTAAGAAAACCAGGAGCTAATTTTTCCCAAAAATCAACTCCTTTTTCAACATCACTTACTTTAAATTTTTTAACATCAGGAGTAGCCACATAAGCAATCGCTGGTTCCTTTGTTTTTTTACCTTTTTTGTCTTTAAAATAAACAACATCTAACCCCTTGCCCGTTCTACCAAATTCATAAATTTGTTCATCAGTAATATAATCTCCCAAAATTGTTTTTTGCCAAAGATCATAAACTCCAGGGCTTTTAAATCCATCCGATTTGTTTCGTGAATAAAGAAGATCGGCACAAAAATCCAAATTTATTTCCTGACACTCTTTTTCTTTTAATACTTCTTTAAAGGCATCTGTTTCTTGTTGTTTTTTTACATAATCAGGAGTCGGACTCAAAACACCCTCTATTACTCCTTCATTTAAGCTGGGTAATTCTCCAGGTATTATTTTTTCTAATCCAGAACTTTTTGTTTCAGCCCTAGCTTCTATTTCTCCCCCAAAACCAACTCCGGTAACCGCTAAACCAGTTGCTAAAATACCTGCCCCAATTTTTTTTGAAATATTATTTTTTATATTATTAAATCCATTATTTTGTCCTTCAATTTTATTCATAACAACTATTATAAGACCTTACGAACCATTTAGCAAACTGTCCTTAATAATTCACTAGACGTTAGAAATTAGATCTTAAATATCATAGTTCAGTCTCTTATCAGCTCCGTTATCAAACCATTTTCTACCACATTTTTATACCAAGCATAAATCCGTCCAGTATTGGATTTATAAAACCCATTTTCAGAAGTAATTTTGTTAGTTAGATTATCAGAATAGTATTCATCCAAAATCCGGCTGATAAACTCCAAACTAGAAAAATATTTGTTTTCTTGAGTAATCTGATATAATTTTTTTACCAACAAACCACAAATTGGAGTGGTGACCCGAACTGGTTCTTCTGAGTTAACAATAAACTCTTCAAAAATATTATCGGCATAATCTAAATATTTTTTCTCCTTATCTCCCATTTGATACAAATCCAAGCTAGACAAACCAACCAAACATTTATTTTCGACTTCTAAACCCTGAATAGTCTCTACCTGTTTTTGGGCAATCTCAAAATACTCTTTTGCCTGATTTAAATATTGAGAATCTTTAGTCCAAAAAAAATTATTCATCATTTCTGTAGTATATCCAAAATATACACTTAAACCTCTCATCACCAAATCATATCCTTCCCAAGTTTTCCAAATTTCTTTTTCTTTACCAATTTTTTCTAATCTAGACAAATTATTTTTTCTAATCGTTTCTGTTTCGCTTGGAGTAGGGAATTGAGTATTTAAACATAAGTCTTTAAGCTTATCTTTCTGTATTTGGTCTATGTATTTACTTTGTGCCATTTCATAGGTAATTTTGCATATCCAAAGCGAATCTTTGAGATTATCATCTTTGTACTTATTATAAAAAATAT
>CAZRPX010000051.1:0-4638 GCA_964602085.1 uncultured Gammaproteobacteria bacterium | reverse complement strand
TGAACGGAGTACTGTTTATCGACTATATCAAAAAAGAGGGAGGAAAGTTTTATAGATGGAATGGAACAGAGATGATAAAGGCAAGTATCAATAGTGTGATTTAAGATTTAAGAAATTGGATTTATGAATAAAACTATTTTGTAGAATTAGTGTTGTTGATTTCATCCAATATTTCTTGGGCTTCGGTGTTAGTAGGGGCGTATTTAAGGGTTTGTTTTAAATTTTCTTGGGCGAGATCATATTTTTTTTGGTCAAAATAGATTTTTGCTAAAGCGAAGTAAGCATGGTCATAATTTGGCTTGAGATTGACAGCTTTTTGATAGTAAAAAGCAGCGTCGTCAACAAGAGAAGCTGATTCTAAAAATTGACCAGTCGAGTAAAGTATTTTGGCATCAGTGGGGGCAAGTTTGTTAGCTTGAAGCATAGATTCAATGGTATTTATTAAATATTTACTGTCAATGGTGGCTAAATAGTAATAGGCTTGAGCTTGTTGTTTTAAATAGTTGATATTAGCTGGGGATATTTCAATCGCTTTGGTTGAAGACTTAATTGATTGGTCTATATAAGTTTGATCTTTAGTCAGGATGGCCATTTTGGCGGCGGCGATTGATAAGTTGATTAAATAGTTTGGTTCATTGGGTCGAAAAGATACGGTTGTTAAAATGTCTTGGTAAGCGAGTTGGTATTCCTGTCGACTATTATTAGATTCATATTTAGCAAAATATATATCAGCAAAATAAGAATAAAAAATATTTTTTATTAATATTAAAAATAAAATGATTAAAACTGGAATAATTTTTTTTAGTTTTTTATGATTACTGATTGAATCGTCGGAAGAAGTGTCGATAGTTAAGGTTGGAATAAGAAAGAAAAAAACCGATACTATAACCACGGAAAATCCGAAACCGTTGGTGATCAAGATAGAAATATAAGATGATAATATGGCTAAATTTTTAATGTCTAATACCGAATTTCTAGTTGAATTTTTTAATAACAAAAATAAAACGGCCAGAATTAAAAGTATATAAGGGATAAATCCAACTAAACCGGTAGTAGCAAGATAGTTTAAATATTCGTTGTGGGCTTTGTTGTAGAGAAAATCCCATTCAGAGGTAATATTGTGTTCAAGAGGCCTGGTCCAATAGTAAGAATAGGCAAATGTTTCAACTCCAGTACCAAAAAGTGGAAATTTTTTGAAAAGATCGATGCTTCCTTTCCAAACAATTTTGCGAATATCTGAGGAAGGAGTGATATTTAAATTTTCAGTTTTCGAATTTTCAATTTCTAATTTAACTGGAAAGACAAGATCTTTGACGGGATTTGATATGGTTAGAGATAAAACAAGAAAAATAATTAAAACGAAACCCACCTGTCTTGCTAAAGCAAGACATCCTCCCTTGAAAAAGGAGGAAGTATTTTTTAGATAATTTATTGAATAGAAAAGAAAAAACATCGTAAGAGAGATAGTGGCGGCGAGAATACCAGATTTGGATTTGGTAAATAGAAGACAGGTATAAAATAAAGTAGAAAGTAGAAAGTAGAAAGTAGAAAGTTTTTTTGTTGGAGAAGAAATAATTTTATAGATAGATAAGGGGAGAAGAATGGCAAGATAAGCGGCAAGCCAATTGGGCTGTCCAAGGGTAGAAAAAACTCGAGATTGAACGTCCTGAACCCAAAGATTCTTGTTTATTCCAAAATGTTCTAAAATCCCGTAAAGAGAAACTATTAATCCTGAAAATAGAGAAATATTAATTATGTCTGATTTTTGTTTATCGTCTAAATAAGGAATTAAACAGCTATATAACAAAAAATAGCTGATAATTGAAAGAAGTCCGCCATTGAGGCGTGAATAGTAGCCAAAAAAAGAAGTATGGATATCAATTGAAGTGAGAGTACAAATTATTTGAGATATGAGAAAAACGAATAAAAATGGGTTTAAAAAATTTTTTTTGTAAAGAGGAACTGACCCATTAATCCAGTTGTATAAATGTAGAGAGACAATAAAAAGCGTTATGAGATAAACAAAATACATTTTGGGAATTTCAAATAGCTCAGAATTTTGAAAGGTAAAAAAGAAGGGGGTTAGTAAAAAAAGACTTAAATATAATTTTTTTATTATTTTTGAAACATTTTTCATGAGAATGATTTATTGTAACCCAAAAGAGGCCGCAAGTTGTTATAATTTTAGAGTGAAGAAGTTATTTGGAATTAAAGAAAAAATAAACGATTTAATCAATTTATTTAGTTGGGATATTGGAATTGATTTGGGAACAAATAATACGTTGATTTATTTGAAAGACAGGGGGATTGTTGTTGATGAACCGACAATGGTGGCTAGACAAAAGAAAAAAAGATGGACTGGCTTATCAGCTCCTAAATCAAATAATATCCGTCCAGTTGCTTATGGATTTAAAGCCAAATCAATGTGGAATAGAGAACCAAAACAAATAGAAGTAATTAGCCCACTAAAGAATGGGATTATTTCTGATTTGGAAGGTTTAGAAAGTTTGATGTCATATTACTTAAAATTAGTTTACGAAGTGCCATCGAAATATCCAAAAATATTTAAACCCAATGTTATAGTCGGTGTCCCTAGTTCGATTAATCAAGTTCAAAAAAGGGCCATAAGGTCGGTTATGGTTATGGCTGGGGCGAGAGAAGTAACCTTGGTTGAGGAAGTAGTTTTGGCGGCAATTGGGATTGGTTTGCCAATAGATGCTGCTGGAGGGCTTTTATTGGTAGATGTCGGCGGAGGTAAAACTGAAGTTGGTGTAATTTCTATGGGAGGAGTGGTAGTTGGAAGAGGAGCAAAAGTGGCTGGAAATGAACTTGACACCGCTATCGTTAATTTTATTAGACTTAAATATGGATTATTAATTGGGCCTAACAGTGCTGAAAATGTAAAGATTGGGGGTGAAGGAGGGGGTTTGATTAGGGGCAGAGATTTAGAAACCGGGTTACCAAAAACAATAAAATTACTACCAAATGAAGTCGAAGAGGCGATTGCCTTGGAACTTAATAAAATAGTTAAATTGGTGACATCTGTATTAGATGAAACACCGCCAGAATTGATGGATGAGATATTGAAAAAAGGAATTATCTTGGTTGGTAACGGGGCTAAAATAAAAGGACTGGCGGAAATGATTGAAGGGGAGACAAAAATTTTTACCAAAGTAGCTCATGAACCAGGGTTGGCGGTAATTAAGGGTTGTGGACAATTAATTGAAAATAAGCAAATGTTGAAACAAATAAATTTAGTATCGATTTTAAAATAAAATGAGGGAGGAAACTGAAATTCCATGGAAATATTGGCTTTTTAGATTTGGATTGATTTTTAGTTTAATGATTTTATTGGTTAATTTGTTTAAGTTAAGTCTGATTAAAGGGAAATATTATCGAGAAGTTGCCAGAGAAAATAAAATAGTTGAAAGTAGTATTCCTTCGGCAAGAGCAGAAATATTGGACAGAAAAGGGAGAATTGTAGCAAAAAGTGTCTATCAGTATTTTAAAGTAGAAGACAATAATAAAATTTATCAAGATTCTGGAGATTTTGATGGTTATAAATTTGAAGGCAAAGACTTGGCTTTTGAAGTTAAAAGACAGTATCTTTATCCGGAATCAATGTCAGTAATAACTGGTTATGTGGGCAAAACAACAAATTCTGAAATTCATCAACAAAAATGCGGAATAATGTTGGGGGGAAATGATGTGGTTGGAAGAGGTGGTGTTGAGGACTTTTTAGATTGTGAAATTAGAAGCAAAAATGGAAAAAGGTTGGTTGAGGTTGATGCTTTGGGAAATTATATAAGAGAGCTTGGAAGAGAAGAACCAGAGGTTAAAAAAAGTATAAATTTATCAATTGACGCTTATTGGCAAGATAAAATATATAAAATTTTAGATGGTAAAAAAGCAGTGGTGATTTTGAGTGAACCCAAAACCGGGAAAATAATTAGTTTGGTCTCAAGTCCGGCTTATGATGTCAATGCTTTTTCTTTTAATCAAGATAATAAAAAAATTCAAGATTATTTAAATGATAAAGAGTTTTTTCCAATGATGAATAGAGCCATCTCAGCTCGTTATCACCCTGGTTCGGTGTTTAAAATAGTGGTTTCAACGGCCGGGTTGGAGAGCGGAGTAATTACTAAAGAAACTTTGATTGAAGATACGGGGGTATTAAAAATTGGTGATTATTCTTACAACAATTGGTTGTGGACTAAAAAAAATCAGACTGATGGATGGTTAAATATTGTGACGGCAATAAAAAGATCAAATGATATCTTTTTTTACAAATTAGGAGAATTGTTGGGAGTTGATAGGATAAAAGACTGGTCACTTAAATTTGGTTTCGGAAAAAAAACAGGAGTAGAAATTAGGGGTGAAGTCGATGGTATCGTTCCCGACGATAAATGGAAAAGAGAGACAAAAGGTGAACCTTGGTATTTGGGAAATACTTATCATTTGGCTATCGGGCAGGGGGATCTAGATGTAACTCCTTTGCAGGTAAACCAGATGACAAATATTATTGCCAATAAAGGTCAAAAATGTAAAATGAGTATTTTAAAAGACACTAAGGTTGAGTGTACTAATTTGGGAATTGATTACCATAATTGGAATACTATAGTTGAAGGAATGAAGTTG
>CAZRPX010000050.1:0-4764 GCA_964602085.1 uncultured Gammaproteobacteria bacterium | reverse complement strand
ACCTCCACGAAGAGATAATTTCTCCCGCGGACCACGAAATGATTTTGGTGGTAACCAAGGTGGATACTAATTTTTAATAAATTAAGATAAAGAGCGCTCAAAAGGCGCTCTTTTTTTTGGCTAAATAAGAGAAGACTGACACAGTTCCATTTTGTTTTCTGGAAGTAAAAACAGACGATTTGGTTTGAGTTCGGTAATAAATTCTGAGGTATGACTAACAATAATCATGGCACCTTGATACGACTTTAAGGCTTCCAATATTAATCTTTGAGATAAAACATCTAAATAAGTAGTTGGTTCGTCTAATATTAATAAATTGTGGTTTTTGGCTAATAAAGTAGCAATTGAAATCCTGGTTTTTTCTCCACCAGAAAGAGAAGCAACTTTTTGGAAAACTTTATCGCCCGAGAAAAGAAACTTACCCAAAAGAGAACGAAGAGATTTTTCGTCTAATTGACATTTGTCTTTGACAGTATCAAGAAGGGTTTTGTTAAAATCAAAAGTTTCAAACTCTTGTGAGTAATAGCCGATACTTAAGTGGTCGTCTTTAAGAATTTCCCCACTATCAGGCAAAAGCATGCCCATAATAATTTTAATTAAAGTACTTTTCCCGGCACCATTTTGACCAATTAAGGCAATTCTTTCGCCGCGCTTAATATCAAAATCAACATTATTTAAGACTTTTTTATCGCCAAAAGATTTTGAAAGGCCCAAAGCCATGATGGGAACTTCCCCAATCCAGGCAGGATCAGGTAATTTCATTTTTATTTTTTTGGCTTCTGGGGGCGCTTGAGGTAAAGATTCAACTAGCTTTTCAATTCTTTTGGCTAAATTTAGTTTCTGACGAACACCTTTTTCAGATCGGTTACCAGAAATTTTTAAGTAACCTTTTTTCATCTCGACAATTCGTCGCTCCTGAGAATGTATTTGGTGGACCAAAACCTCTTGGCGTTCTCCTTTTAGATTGAGATAAAAAGAATAGTTGCCGTTATATTCGTCAATTTTTTTGGTCAGAGAATTAACTTCTAAGATTTTGTTGATATTTTTGTCGAGAAGAGCCAGGTCGTGTGAAATAATTATTAAAGTTTTTGGATAACGACCCAAAAAATTCATCATCCAAGCTTTACCGGCAGCATCCAAAAAGTTGGTTGGCTCATCAAGAAGAAGAATGTCTGGTTCAGCCAACAAAGCCCGAGCAATAGCCAACTTGGTTTTTTGGCCACCACTGAAATGTTGTGGCATGTCATTAAGTGATATTTGAGATAATTCCAATTTGGCAAGAATTTTTAACATTTCGTAGTCTTGACGTGTATTGGCAGGGTCAAGGTAATCGCGAACAGAAAGGGCTTGTTCCATCTTGTCATCACGTTTGACTTCTTGAGGTACAGACATGACTTGACCACTAATATCAATCTTGCCATCTTCAGGGAAATCTTCTTTAGTAAGTAGTTTAAATAGAGTTGATTTGCCGGAACCGTTGACACCGACCAATCCAACTTTGCTATTTTTGGCCACAAAAAAACTAGCATCTTTGAAGATGGCATTGTTCCCGTAAGAATAAGATAAATTTTTGGCCAAAATCATGGGTTAATTTTAACATTTAAACGAGATGATTGTATAGTAGAATTGGGCGTTGTTGAAAAATACTTATGTTATCAATAAAAGAATTAGTAAATTTTTCGCAAACGCCTGAATATTACGGTCGGTTTGCAAAGAATAATTCCAATATAAATTTATTACGAATAGATTTAATAGCTTTGTGTGGAGAAGAAAGAAATGAATTAAAAACACCTTTTAATGGTGACTCAACGCTTGTTTTGAGATATAAAGAGGCAGAGGGTGTTTTATTAAGTTTAATAACAGAACCAGAGAGATTAGGGATAACCCAACTTCAGGGGTCTTGTGGAAAAGCTGGGTATAGACTAACTACTGAGTTGCGCTTAGCTAATCTATTTGCTGACCAGGTTGAAACAATAGTAAATAGTGAAAAAAGTTGTTTTAGAAGAATAAGTATGCCACCGATCGAGAAGATTGAGGGGCTGGTTGAATCAAGTAGCGAAGTGGTTTATCGGCGATATGAAAGATTGGCATTAATTTTGGGTTTAAATTATTCCAAAGAAGAAATGTTATATGTCAGAGACGTTAAAAAGAATTAATCAGATTCTTTTTCTTTAATATCAGAAAAGTCACGAAGTTTGTTCCATTCTTCACGAAAGTCTTTTTCATCGTTGATATCGATAAATTTGGCATATTGAGAATGAGTATCTTTAACCCGCCTGACGTATTTAATGGGACACCAATACCTCTCTGTCCTTCCGCCAATTTCGGCACTATAACGAATGAGGTTATTGACATAAGAACAGTAATAACAATTTATTTTTTCCCAAGGGTTAAGACAAGACAATAGTTGTCGATCGTATAAAAAATAATCTTTGGGGTTTACAGTAGGGATTCCATAAAGCCGAAAACAAACTTGATGATAAATTTCAATGCAAATATTCCATAAAATTGCAGGGATAAACATGCCATAAATAAAAGGGGCGCTTAACAAATAACGAATATTTATAGATAAAACAAATTGTTTACCATTGTGTCGCCATAGTTTTATAAATTTTTTGGGAACATAAACTTTTTTAAAAAGTCCCCGTTTTGACATGAGATTATCAACCGCTTGATCAAATTTTCTTTTGGTTTCACTTCCCAATTCTTCAATTTTGGAAAAAGGAAGATGTGGAAGAGAAAGTTCTTGTTGAACTTTTTTAAGATGTAGTTGAAGGTTTTTTTTGATAGACATGGGTATATTTTAACCTTTATTTTGTAATTTTTACTAGGTTTAAATTGAGATTGATATAATAAAGAGAATAAATTTAAAAATATAAATATGAAGTTTGTTGGTAGATGGTTAAAAAGAGGAGTGGTCGGATTGGTGGGAGCAATAATGGTCTGGTTGATAGTTTTTGAAATCTTTGATCGACTTGAAGACAGGATGCCATGGTTGATAGCGTTATTAATCACCTATTATTTGTCGGCATATATTTTAATGCCCAGAGTAATTCGAATAACTTCTTTAATTATCCGTAAAGGAAGAATTCCCCGTTTTACTGAGGCCTTGGATGGTTCTGAAGTTGATCCGGTCAATATTATTTTGTTGGGTTCAAAAATAAATTTGATTAACGTGTTTGAAAAAATTGGCTGGGAAAAAGCAGATAAATTAACTATAAAAAGTTCGATAAAAATGATTAATAAATTTTTATCAAATAAACCATATCCAAAAGCACCCTTTAGTTCGCTATATCTATTTGGGAGAAAACAAGATATTGGGTTCCAGGAGCCGATTGGAAATAGCCCGCGAAAAAGACATCATGTTCGGTTTTGGGCGACTAATGTAGAAAAAATAGAAGATCCTTTGGATGTAAATTTTTGGAAAAGAAAACAAAAAATAAAATCTGATGAAGCGATGGTTTGGATTGGCTCTGGAAGTGAAGATATTGGTTTTGGGTTAACAAAGCTGACCTATCAATTGTCACATAAAGTAAACCCAAAGGTTGATTTGGAGAGAAAATATATTTTAGAAAAATTAAAAGAGACTAATTGTATTGGGAAGATAAATTATTATAAACCGGGTACTTTTAAAGTCGGAAAATATGTTTCCGACGGACGGATTGCGGTGGCAAAAATAAACAAACAGATTTCTGCTGATTTTTGATGCCTAATCAAAAAATTTGACCCACTTTTGATATATATATTTTTTATATAACCTAGTTATATACTGGATTTATAAATTAATGTCACAAAGGGTAGAAGTATCAAATATTGGCTTAGTTAATGAATATTATCAAGGACTTCTGCCCACAACTTTTTATGCAATTGATCGTTCCCAAGATTTAACAATTGAAGGGTATTCGAGTAAAGATTTTATTACTTCTCGAACTGCTTTGTTGGATGAATTTATTAATATAGATAAAAGCAAGCACCACGAAATGTCGCAGGCGTATTTGGCAGAACAACTAGTGCGCATCGCTATAAAAAATCCCCTTGAAGAAAGGGGTTTTTTTATGAACATTGCCCCACAAAATATCGAACACGGAAACAATCAAAAAGGAGTTGACTTACTAGTGATTGATTCAGACAAAATGATTAGTCTCGGGATTGATTTAAAACTAAGAAAAAGAAGATCTAGATCCTTACATGATGGTTTTGGTTGGTGCCAAAATACCCTTTCACCATTTATTTATTTAAAAATGGGAAATTGGTCTTTAGAAACCAGGGAAGAATCCGGAGTTGATATACGTCATTGGATTAAAGAATATGCCAATCCTAAGCTTAAAACTACGGGCAAACTGCCTCGTGTTTATGAATTGCGCCAATATATAATTCCCAGAATATCCGAGGCGATTAAATCTTATATAGAAGTTATTGATGACAGTGAAGGTAAATATAAGTTATACAGAAACTGTATTCCAGAAGATAGGCAATCTTATTCTCTCTTAAAAAGGAAACTGGTTACCCTCGACACCCTTTTTTCATCTATTTCTAAAGATTATCACCTAGAAGGTCAAAGGTTACATTAATATTGATAAAATTATCTATGGCTAGTTTTAAGAAAATTATTTTTATTGTTTTGTTCTACTTTTTTCTTTTCACTCCTAATTTTGTAAAAGCAATTAATGATGATTCGTCTATTGAAGCAATAATAATTAAAGTGATCGAAGAAAAAGAAATTGAAACAATGGGAACAAAACAACTTTATCAAAAATTAGAACT
>CAZRPX010000049.1:0-4803 GCA_964602085.1 uncultured Gammaproteobacteria bacterium | reverse complement strand
GACATTAAGTCGTTCGGACATAAGTATGATAGCCACGGATCTTAATCGTTTTAAACTTTCTTTTAAAAACAAAGAAGATAAAACCATGCAAATAGACTACGGTATTATGCCTATTGAAGACTCAATCTTAGATGAACTGGACAAGTTAGACGACGATACTCCCTTTGCCAATCTTAGAAGTATGACAGAACAACAAATTCATAATGATTGTGTTCAATTACGAATCCAAGCATTACAAAAAGCTAAAGATATAATCGAATCACCAGAATTTGTAAAAATATCTGATCAAATATACAAGCAAAATCTGGATGTATATCATTTACTAGTAAATCTTTTCGAAATAAACGACAAATTAATGGGGATAAGTTACAATGAAGATAATATTCCCGTAAGAAAAAAAGGGATAGATTTTTTGATCGATTTAGTCACCAATTCCGAAGAAACCGAGTGGACATACTATATTACCAATGCTCAAGGTAAGAAAATCAAACGTACGGCTTATTCTGGAGTTTCTGTTTCAGAGTTTGTATGTTCTGATAAGAAATAAAAAATATTTCCTCATCAATTCGATTTTTTAGTCTAAAAAAAACAAAGACTGGATAAGTTTTCTATTCCCAGATAACATATTAACTATGACTGAAATTCTACAAAAAATTTTAAGCATGGTTCAAACTCATGGTTCTTTATCTATGTTTATAGGCGGAGTTGTTGAACAAATTATTGTTCCCATTCCCTCCCCAATTATTACCATGTCTGGCGGAGTTTTTTTAGTTTCTCGATCACTCCCAATACTTCAATTAATTTGGGAAATACTCGCAAAAGTTTCCCTCCCTTATTCTGTTGGTGCCATTATTGGCACTAGTTTAGTTTTTTTAATTGCTTATTTCGGCGGGCAACCAATAATCGATAAGTTTGGAAAATACGTCGGGATAAAATGGTCTTTAATCGAAAAAATAAGGTCTGATTTCCAAAAAACCATCAAAGATGAATTATTCATTTTTATTTCAGTAATCATCCCAGTAGTTCCTGTCTCTTTAATTACCGGTTTTTGTGGTGGATTTCGCATAAAACCCCAAAAATTTTATCCAATTATGTTTTTGGCTCTAATAGTTCGCTCTTTTATTTTAGCTTTTATCGGTATGCAAATGGGCGAAGCTTTTACTGGTTTAGCCAACGGCCTTGATAAGATTGAAAGCATTCTGACTGTTGTTGGTGCCGGTTTAATTTTGGGTTTTCTCTTTATAAAAAGAGAAAAATGGATTAAGAAAAACAGTTAATCCCTTATTTTAAAAAACTTGCCAGATACTTAACTATTTCTTCGGCTACATTAATTCCTGTTACTTGTTCAAATCTGTCGTAGTTTGGTGCCCTGTTTACTTCCCAAAAATAGGGTTCTTTTTCACCTTCTTTAAACACCACATCCACCCCTGCTACTTCTATTTCACATGCCTTTGCTGCCGCAATCGCTTTTTCCAACACATAATCCGGTAATTCAGTTTTAGTAAACACATTTTTTAAAAGAGGGTTGTCTCCTGTTGCTCTTTTCATTACCCCCAACACTTTATTTCCCAACACCATCACTCGATAATCCTCGGCATTTACGATATATTCCTGGAGCATATATCTTTGTCCCTCATTTACTTCTCTTTCACAAAATACTTCCCATCCTTTATCCCAACTGGCATCTGAAAAAAATTTAAACACCTGAGATCGTCTATCTCCTTGGCTCCCTTTCAAAATTAATGGATATTGAAACTTTTTAACCGCTTCATATCTTAAATATTTTAATCTACCCATGACTAATCTTGGTACATTCAAACCGGCATCTATCATAGCCTTCATTTGATGAATTTTACAAAAATCTGTTGGCCGCCCTCGTCTCAAAACCGAATCAACTACTTTAACCTCATCATCAATACAGTCCATGATTAACGACGCCTCTTCCCGATAATGTTTTACAAATTTAAAATAAACCACCCCATAATCCTCCAGCTTTTTACCTGATTTAAACCTAACCTTCATCTTTCCGTCACTTATATCTTCAGAATCCAAATAAATTTCGTTATAGTTAATTGCCTCCACCCCAACTCCCAATTTTTCTCCCATCTGGACAAATTTTTCAACTTTTTCACTCAACTTCCCTCCATAAAAAATTGCAATTTTGTTTTTCATATTATATTTCATTAAATTTTAACGCAGATAATATTTTTTTCGCGCGCAAGCCGCTGAGGTGTGTTACCGAAGGTGCGAGCACGATAAAAAATCATTATCAAGTCAAAAAAATTAACTTTCATATCATTTTTTTTGATTTCCTTTCGCTTTTATTAAAAAACCATCTAAATCCCTTCTCCCAATCAAAAATCTAGTGTTTAACCCTTCTCTGTTGGCTACATTAACGGTTGTTGATATTTTTTTACCTTTTAACCAAAAATTTATCCCAATTACCGGCCTTTCGTGGGCTTTGCCTATTGCCGATCTATAATGTCGATAATACAAAACCTTATCACTACTCGATAAACCCAATTTTTTGGCCAAGGATTCATCTATCGAGCTTCTTAAAGCTCCGGTATCAATCTTTGCTTCCACTTCTATCATTCTATGCTTCCCTTTCTTAATAATTTTAAAATCGTCATCTTTTGGCTTAAATCCTTTGGGAATTTTTATCTTAATAGTTTCCAAAGAATCAATTGTTTTATTTTTTTCTTTTTCTTCGATTTTTTCAAAAAACTTTTCTCCAAATAAATATTTCGACAAAGTAATTGCATGTTCCACATTTCTCACTTCGATTCCGTCAACTTTTTCTATTCGACCTTTCAACCCCGCCATATTACAAAGCTGAATTGATAATCCTGGTCTAGCATTTACTTCCAAAACCTCTGGTCCTTTTTCTTTATCCAAGACTACATCAACCCCCACAAATCCCAAACTCGGGATTGCTTGTTGACACTTAACTGCAGTTTCCAAAACTTCTTTCCAAAAGGGTATTTTTATTCCATTAACTTTTCTTTTTTTCTTTTTATTAAAATCATATATTCGATAAATCATTACTCCTTTTTCAACCCCAAAGGTGGTAATTCCGGTTGCTAAATCTATTCCCAAACCCATTGCCCCTTGATGTAAGTTTGCTTTCCCGCCAGATTTTTCCGTTGGAATTCTAAACATAGCCATCACTGGAACATTATTATAAACAATAACTCTAATATCAGGCGTTCCCGATCGTGTAAGTGCCAAAAACAACGGATGAATTTTTATTCTTTCTTCAACCAAAACCGAATCTGGCATCGAATGTAAGCTATATTTACCCGCCAATATCTCTTGACAATGAAGTTGTATATCTTGAGTCGTAACAATTTCCCCGTTCATTTTTTGCCATTCACCCGCCCATTTTCCTCTTTTTCGAATAATTATTATCCCTTCCCCCCCATAGCCCGATTCTGGTTTTATAACAAAATTTCCCTCTAAATCTTCCCATCTAAAATTTAGCAATTGTTCTTCATTTTTAAATCTTGCCAATAAATTTGGCACCCCCACTCCTTTTTTACTCAATAATTTTTTAGTTTTGTATTTGCTATCAGCAATTCCCTTTCCTTTTGAAGAATTTTTTCGCAAATAAACTTTGTTTCTCTCGTTTTTTGTTAAAAATTTACGGTATTTTTTTAAATTTAGCATGTTTTTTATTATTTTAATTAGAAATTAGACATTAGATATTAGAACTTTATTTCTTCTCTCTTATCGCTTTTTTAAATCTGCCAATTTCCGACCATCGAATCCCAGTATAATTTCCTATTAATAAATTGACTATTAACACTAAAGCAATTACTCCATCTGGATATTCCATTACAATTCTTTGAATAAAACCAAAATTCATTGTCATCGCTCCAATAATTGCCAATATCATTGTCCCAATTGTTAATTTTTTGGCTTCTTTTTTACTTTTAGTCAATTGAGTTCGAGTAAATTCTTCCGTCAACAAAATCATGAATAATATTGGAAAGATTGAGATATTACTAATATCAATCCATCTCACAAAAGAAGACATTACCATCAAGGCAAAAGTACCAATAGAGATAAACATCAAACTAATTGACCTAGCTGGCCAAAAATGAAGTTTTAATTTACCCAAAAACATATTACTGACCAAAGAGATTAGCAATATTAAACTAAACAATATTAATCCCCCAAATATGCCTGTAGCCAAAAAAGCCACCGCAATCATTGTTGGCATAAATATTCCGTATCCCGACAATCCCACCACGTAATGTAAAAAAGAAACAATTGTGGCTACTAATGGCAACAATAATAATAGTACTAAGGTGTTTACCGACACACCTCTTTTAGTTGCCCAAACCGTGGCTACTTTAAAAGTATTTATTCCTTTCCACTTTATTTCATCAATTTTAATTTCAACTTCTTTATTACCAGCCTCAGTTATTTTATTTTCTAATTTATCAGCTGGTAAAGCCACCATTCCTACTGTTGGAGTTATCTCTAATGTTGGAGTTACTTCTATTGAATTTGCTCCAACTGGTTTTATTAACCAAAAATTTAATACTATTAATGAAAGGATTATTTTTTTCATATTTTAATTATAAATACTTTAATTAGAAATTAGTAATTAGACATTAGTAATTTAAAATTTGTTGCGTATTATAACACTATTTTTATCAAATCAAGTCTAAAAATTATTTAATCGTTTTTAAAACCAATTTAAGGTATAATTTAACCGTGAACCACCTACTTGCTCAAGTTGAAATTGGAAAAAACCTTATAGACGCTAGTGGTGACAGCAGTCAAAATATTGGC
>CAZRPX010000048.1:0-4814 GCA_964602085.1 uncultured Gammaproteobacteria bacterium | reverse complement strand
CCTCGAACTGTTTGACTTAATCTTTCTTTTTGTTCGTTACGATAATTATTAACATCCAAAAGCACTCTTATATTCTCTCCAACCTGATTTCTGACCATTAAAGCCAAAACTAATTGAACAGAAACTAAATTTCTCCCTCTAAAACCAATTAATCCAGATGGATTTGCCACCACTACTCCCACTAATACTTGATCTTCTTCACCCTCAACATCTTCTACAAAAGCTTTTTCTACTTCAAAATTAATTTGAGCCAAAAAATCACAAGTTATTTTTAGAATTTGTTCGTTTCTTTTTTTATTGTCCATAGTGCCTATTTTAACATTAGATATTAAAAATTAGATATTAGAAATTAAATTACTTTTTATTCACCTTATTCACCAACACTTGTTGTCCAATCATCAAAGCCGAAGTTGTAAACCAATACAAAAGTAAACCTAAAGAAAAATTCCAACCGATAAAGATGGTCATTGCCGGCATCATATAAAGTGATTGGGTTCGCATCGCCGCCATCATATCGTCTTCTTTATCTTTTGTCTTTTCTACTATTTTTTCGTCAATTTTAGTATTTGGCATCATTAATTTGGCACTAAAAAATTGCAAAAGGCCTGATCCAAACAATAATACTAAAGGTAAAACCAAGTTTAAACTTATTCCTTGTTTAAATACTTTCGAAGGGGTTGTAGCCAAATCGCTTCCTAAAAAATTCAAATCAAACTTAAAATTTTCATCAATCCTAAAAGAAGGAATAAGTTGATTATTTATTTGCTCTACACTTCCTTTTCCTCCTGAAAAACCAGTCACCATATTAAAAGCCGAGAGAAAAAGCAACAAGACTACTATTTGTAAAATTTGAGGTAAACAACCAGAAAGGGGATTAATTCCTTCTTGTTTATACAAGTCCATTTGTGCTTTTGCTAACGCTTGTTTGTCGCTACCATATTTCTCTTTCAGTTTGTTTAACCTTGGTTGAATTTCTTTTATTTTTTTTGCAGATTTTAAACTTGGCCAAATTAAAGGTAATAAAACCAACCTAATAATTATTGTCACCAAAATTACCGACAAACCAAAATCACCCACTAAATAATAAAGACCAAAAAGAGCATTAACAAATGGAGCAATAAATAAATTCATTTTTACTTTATAACTTTATAACTTTCTACTTTATAATTAATGATTCTATTTTAGCAAATCTATCCCACTTCCGCCTTTTGGATTACATCTTAATATTCTTTTAACCCCAAGCCATAATCCCTTTATCACCCCATATTTATTTACTGCTTCATAAGTATATTCCGAACAAGAGGGGAGAAACCGACAACTCTCACCACGAGAAATATATTTCTTATACCAAACTAATATTTTTAAAACTACTTTCTTCATCTTTATAATACCGCTCCCTTTTTCAAGGGGAGCTGTCCCGATTTATCGGGACTGAGGGGTTTTTATTAATTTATCTATTTCTTCTTCAATTTTCTCAATATCTACCCCTAATAAACTTTTCTTAGCCAAAAATATTATCCTTGTCCCGGGTCTAAAATCACTTAATCTTTTTCTCAAAACCACACTCATTCTTCTTTTAATTTTATTTCTATCAACAGCTCTTTTAGAAATTTTTTTAGAAATTACAAAACCAAACTTAATATCCTCAGTTTCGCCAATCAAAAAAATCGCCCCAAAAAGTGGACTATTAAACATCTTGCCTTTATTTTTTACTTCCAAAAACTCTTTTTTTTGACCAATTCTGTTTATTTTTTTCAACACAATTCAATTATATTCTGAATAGCTGATAAACTGAAATACTGATAGGCTGTCATGCACTAATATTCTTTCTACCCATTGCTCTTCTTCTTTTTAAGACTCTTCGGCCAGTTGCACTTGCCATTCTTTTCAAAAAACCATGAACTCGGCTGTGTTTTTTTGCTTTTGGTTGATATGTTTTTTTTGCTGCCATAGAATTGATTCTATCATATTATCGATAATCTACAATCGACGATCTATAATCCAATTTGCCTCTTTCATTTTGTGGAAAACTAATTTATTATGATGTGGATAACTCTAAAAATGACTTAATAAAAATTTTTGTCATCTTTGCCCTTGATTTATCAACCTCCTCCCCAAAATTGTATTTTTTGTTTTATTTTTGTGCCCAACTTTATTATTTTTTTACTATTAGCTATTTACTAAAAGCTATTTGCTAACAATGGATATTGATCGTCTTTGGAAAAATACACAAGAGGAATTAAAAATAGTCCTTGCTCCGGCCGTTTTCCAAACATTTGTTAGTAAAACTGAACTTGTTAGTTATCAAAACAACCAAGCCACTCTTTCTTGCCCCAATTCTTATTTAGCCGATATTAATCGGAAACGTTATTATGAAATTTTTAAAAGTGCCCTAGATAATCAAACCAAATCTGACAATACTCTCACTTTTATAATTCAAGAAATAATTACCAATGATACAACTACTTCTTCACCCCTTTTTGAATACACTCCCCAAAAAAGTCATTTTACTCACAATCTTCATCCTCAATATACTTTTGAAAATTTAATTGTTGGTAATAGCAACAATTTTGCTTATGCTGCTTCTCAAGGAATTGTCAAAAATCCCGGGCTTACTTACAATCCTTTTTTTATCTGGGGTGGAGTCGGAGTTGGCAAAACTCATTTAATGCAAGCTATTGGACATGAACTTCTCAAAGCAAACCCCAATTTTAAAATCAAATATTTTCCGGCTGAAACATTTGGTAACGAGCTTATTTCGGCTCTCAAATCAAAAACCATGAATCAATTCAAAGATAAATATCGCAATCTTGATTGTATTTTAGTTGATGATATTCAATTTATTGCCGGTAAAGAATATATTCAAGAAGAGTTTTTTCACACCTTCAATGCTCTTCATATGAATGGTAAACAAGTAATTCTCACTTCCGACCGTAAACCTAGCGAGATTGACCATCTTGAAGACCGGTTGGTTTCTCGTTTTATGGGAGGTCTTACTGTCGATATCCAACTTCCTGATTTTGAAATGAGAACTGCCATTATTAAGCAAAAAATAGAAGAAAGTGGTGCTCAAATTGAGACAGAAGCTCTTTCCTTTTTAGCTAACAATATTGAATCTAATATTCGAGAAATCCAGGGAAAACTTCAACAGATAACCATTCAGGCTCTTTCTCAAAAAATAGGGGAGATTGACCTTGATTTTGTTCAACATTTTTTTGACCCAACTCTAGCTCAAAATTTAAAAAATTATAATAATTCAAAAATAAATCCAAAACATATAATTTCAAGTTGTGCTAAAAATTTTAATATTAAAACTGGTGACCTTACTGGTAAAAGTCGCAAAAAAGAATTGGTTGAAGCTAGACACATTACCGCTTATTTACTCCTTACTGAAGGTAATTTGCCCCTTGAAGAAGTTGGCCGACTTTTAGGTGGCCGCGATCACACCAGTATTATGCACGCTCGAGACAAAATCCACACCCTCTTTTCCACTAATCCACAAACAAGGCAAGTTATAAACCAAATAAAATCATCTTTTTAACTTATTTTTTCTTATCCACATTTTTAAATACTTTTCCACTAATTTATCCACATTATTTTTCTATTTTTATCCCCCGAACCTTACCCAAATTTAACCTTAACTTATAAGTCAATATTTTAAATTTATTACTATTTTTCAATCAAAAAACACTAATTCACTATTACCTTAAATCTTAAATCATAAATCTTTCCGTCAAATTTTATATTAATCCACTTATTAACCATCTCTAATAACTACCACTACTATTTTTTATAAATTAAATTATAATATTCCAATGAAGTTCTCTCTTCTTCAGGAGAATCTAAACCTTGCCTTAAATAATGTTTCCCGTTTTGTTTCTTCTAAAAATCAATTACCAATATTAAATAATATTTTACTTTCAACTGATCAAGGCCGTCTCAAATTATCAGCTACCAATTTAGAGTTAAGTATTAATTATTGGATTGGAGCTAAAATTGATCAAGAGGGGAGTATTACAATTCCTTCAAAAGAAATTACAGAATTTGTTTCTTATCTCTCTTCTGGAAAATTAGATTTATCTCTTAATCAAGAAACTAATTTACTTACTATCTCTTCTGATAAAACAGAATCAAAATTTACTACCGCTCCATCTTCTGATTTTCCTGAATTTCCCCAAATTGATAAAAATTCTTTATTTGAAATTGATTTAAATATTCTTTCTCAATCAATTTCTCAAATAGCTTTTTCGGCCGCTATTGATGATTCTCGACCAGTATTAACTTCTATTCTTTGTCAATTTAATAAAGACAGCTTAACTCTGGTTGCTACCGATGGTTTTAGATTATCTTTTAAAACCATAAAATTAAATCAAGAGATTAATTTAAAAGACGGAGAATCTATTACTATTTTAGTTCCCGCTAGAAGTCTTATTGAGGTTACTAAATTGGCCAAAAACAATCAAAAAATTAAAATAGGTGTCACCAATGACAATCACCAGATAACGTTTGTCCTAGACGATATAGAACTATCATCTCGACTTATTGAGGGCGAGTTTCCTAATTATGAAAAACTAATTCCAGAATCTTATAGTACAAAAGTATATTTAAATCGAGATGAACTTCTTCAGTCGGTCAAAATTGCTTCTGTTTTTGCTAAAGAATCAGCCAATGTTGTCAAAGTTAATATTAAAAACAACAATCTCGAATTAAGTGCTAATGCTCCTCAAATTGGTCAAAATAAAGTAAACTTAGAAACCAAAACTGAAGGTGAAAATTTAGAAATTGCTTTTAATTATAAATTTTTAACCGATTTT
>CAZRPX010000047.1:0-5061 GCA_964602085.1 uncultured Gammaproteobacteria bacterium | reverse complement strand
TGAGATTGGGAAAGACGTTTGAGTATGCCAAAAAGAATAATTTTGAATTAGTTTCATCGACTTTGATTACTAGTCATTACCAAGACCAAAATAAAATAGAAACAATTGCTAAAGAACTTGAAAATAAGTATCAAATAAAATTTTTGATACCTAAAAAAGTATCAAAAGACTTAAAAACTACAGGTTTTTACAAACAAAATTATTGTGGGTGTTGTTATTCACTAGTTGAGGCATGGAGTGAGAAATTTTAGTTTTTATTTTTGAGCCACCAGAAATCTGGTAAATCTCCGTCTCTTTTTAAGATAAGATTTGTCCAACTCTCGACTAATTTTCTTTTTAGTCGATATGGCGGTGAATATCGAGGAATAAAATGAGAAATAGTCCAATAATCTAATTCACCTCGTCTACTTAACCCCTGGCTACCGACACACATAAATTCCATTTCGTACCAAGGATAGTGTTGGGTGTAAGGAATTGAGACACCAACAAGTTGAACCCATAAACCAATCACAACTAAAAATAAGAGAATTTTTTTGTTAACCCTTTCCCAGTGTCGAGCCAAAACTAAACCACCAAATGGAATAATTATAGAAAAATATCGAGGACCATAGCTTGTTTCTCCACTCCAAAAAGGAAGTCGAGAATAAAACAAAACATTAACAACTAATATAATTAAGAATAATAAGTCAACCCAATTTTTCTTAAAATTATTTATAGCTAAATAAAAACTATAGATTAGAATTGGACTATAGACCCAAAGACTTTTTCCAGAGCTTAGTAAAATTCCCCATACTCCATCAAAAAAACTGGCTTTAAGTAAGTTGTCACCAGTGTTGAGGTTAATACCATAACCACTTTCGAGAATATTACCAAATCTAAAATAATTGTAAGAGAATAAGATAATAATAAAAGGAATAGCACCCAATAACCAATTTAGAATAATTTTTTTATTAAGTGATTTTTGAATAATTAAAATTAAAAATAATGAAAAACTAATTAAAACAAAGCTGTAATTATAACTAATACCTAAAATCCCAGAAAATACGCCTGATAAGATTAAATCTCTGGTTTTTTTTGTTTGAGAATATTTAAGACCAAAATAGACAGCAGTTGAAACAGCTAGGATAGATAACATGTGAGCAAAAGAATGTTTAGCAAGTGGCAAAAGATTGGTAGTAAAAACAACAATAAAAGCAATTATTAAACTTACTTTTTTGTTTTTGGAAATTAAATAATAGAGCTTAGATAAAACGACTAATAAACAAAAGGCTAAAAAAGGGTTGGTAAAACTGGCAGCAAATTCGACATTTTCAATACCTCCGCCGATAGTTTTGTTTATCCAAATAGGTATAACTAAAGCCAGTGTCCAACCTAAACCACCAACGGAGTAAAATTTACCGTCAGTCCCCTGACGTAAACTAGGAACTTTTTCTTCTACAGAAAAATCCCCCTCATAGACGACACTCTTGGCGGTAGTGAGATACATAAGACCATCGATAGAATCAAATTTAGTGGTTGGAAGAAATAGAAAAATTAAAAAAGCTAAGAAGAAATAAAGAATTTTATTTTTAAATAAAGTCATATTATTTAATACTCAGTGGAGATAGATTAAATAGATAAATAATAAAAAAGACTGATAAAAATGATAAAACGTATCTAATTTTTTTTGGAAAATATTTATTAATTAATAAAACAAGACTAATTTCGATTAGAGGATAGATAATCAACCAAGTATACCAATCACTCCAAATCCAATTTTGATTAAATTTCAACATGGTAGCGGCAACATAATCAGTCAGATCTTGGTTTATAAAATGAATGCCACGGCCGATAGCGATACCTATAAATCTAAAATTATCAATTAAGAAACCAAGGTACTTTCTACCATCAATAATTGAAAACCTAGCTGTAAAAACTATAAAATTAAAAATCCAAACTGAAAACCAAGAACTCCAATTAATTTTATATTTTTGATTAATTTTAGTAACCAAAATACTACCTAAAATTAAAATTAGTATCTGAATTGAAATTAAGCTACCAAAACTCGGACCAAAAAATACTTTCCAACCAGAACTATAAAATGACCTAAATATAGGTAAATAGAGTATAACTAGCCATAATATTGGAATAAGGTTTTTACTCCACCACCACAAAAGTAGGATAAAAAGTAAAAAATATGGCCAAAAATTGATATTTTTAAAATCAGCGGAGGGTGTCAAAACTCGATCTAAAAATTCGGATTTGTCGGCGACAAATTTATCTTTAAAACTAAAATTGGGGTTATATGTAGTTTTTTCAGTTAAAAATTGATTACTTCTATACTCAGGAGTTAATTCCCAATCACCTAAAATTATTTTTTGAGGATTTTGATTCTGGTAAACGGTTCGGTAAATATCACCAAACTCTCCCATAGTTAAACTAGTTATCTGGTTTTCTTTAATCCAATTTAATTGTTTTTTGTATTCTGACTCATAACCAACACTTTCCATACCTGTTTCTAGACCAACAGTAATTTGACCAAGAGGGTTAACATTAATATATTGGTTGGCTAAATTTTGAAAATGTTTAAAATCGAGTCCAAGACTTAGATAGTCGTTGGCTTGAAGTGAATAGTTGGAAACCAAAGGGCCAGCCCCCTGATAAGCTTTTGTTAGGTCTCGCTGAGCCCACTGAATAACAACTGTGGGTGAAATGCCAGGAGTAAGGATGTTGTTTAATGAAGGATGGTAGGGATAGCCCCACCACTGACCCCAAACTCCGTAATTATCAGTTGTTTTTTGATCGGCAACTATCATTAGATTTGTTATTTGGTATTTTTTTTCTAAATATTGTTGAGTCCAACTATCAATCCACCAGGCCCCAGCCGATTTGGGAAGATAACCAAAATTTTTTTGAAAACTGATAACCATTTGATCAATCATTTTTTGACGATCTTTGGTGTCATAAGCAGAAAGAAAAACAGCTTTTGGACTATACCAGGGAGTTTCAGTTGGGTAATAAACTCGAGATTTTTTGGTTAAACTACGACTAACTTCTAGAAATAAACCAAACTCTTGATTAGAATCAAAATCTTTTAATTTTTTTATAAGGTCTTGATCATTAAAAACATCGTCTTGGATTAACCAAGTAGCTTTAAGTTGGAGATCGTTAATAATTTTATATTGATTATCTATCGGAGAAAGAGTTTTGACTTTCCATAAATCCCGGCTTCTAATTGGATTGACAATAGTGGCATATTTTTGGTTAGCAAATACAGTTTTAGGAGTTAGAAAGGTTGAGATTAATAATAAAAAAAACGAAATTTTAGGAAAAATGATCCTTTTTTGGAGATCCATTAAATAGTATTATAAACTTAATCACTCATGAAAAGAAGAAAAACATTTTTTATTTTTATATTATTTATCTTAACTGGAATTTATTTGTTTGTTAGATTAAACGATTTTGAGACAAAAGCAAACTATTTTTATGATCAAGGCTTACATTTAATGGAAAGCTTTCAGATGATGAGTGATAAAAAAATTAGACTAATCGGGCCAATGGCAACTTCAAAAACTTTTTTGGATAGAGGTTTTTTTATCGGACCTCAGTATTATTATGTTTTAGTAATATTAGGAATAATTACCAAGTGGAACCCGATGGCTATCGACTTGATTTTGTTATATATAGAATTAGGTTTTTTCTTATTTTTTATATTTTGGATTAGAAAAAAATACGGAGAAATAGAGGCTTTGACTGTATTTGGAATAATTGCTTTTTCAAGATATTTCATAATTCATAGTAGGTTTTTTTGGAATCCACATTTTTTATTACCACTGGGAATATTGGCAGTAATAATTTTTGATAAATATCTCCAATTAAATAAAATTAAATATATTTTAGGTTTTGGATTCTTGTGGGGATTAGCTTTCGGTTTTCATTATGCTTCAGTATTTTGGGTAATACCATTACTAATTCTTTTAATTAAAAATAATAAATTGTGGAACAAAAATACTTTTATTTATTTACCAATAGGTTTTATTTTGGGTGACTTACCTTGGTTTGTTTTTGAATTAAGAAATAATTTTTATAACATAAAAACAATTTTGTGGGTAATGAGTCAATCTTCAAATACTAACCATTTCGAACTTTATTATTTAATCCATCCGTTGGTTATTTTTATTTTTTGGGGTGGTATGTGGTTGTTAAACAATATAAAAAATAAAAAAATATTTATTGGTTTTATATTAGTGTTGGGGATTAGTTTATTACAAGTAAAATATATTGATAATCCGTCACCGTTGATACACCCAAAGGGCTGGAATTATCCAACCCAAAAAGATACGGTTAAGAAGATTTTAATCAAAGGTTGTCCAGATGATTTTAATGTGGCAACAACAATAAGTGGCGACACAAGAGCTTATGATTTGAGATTTTTGTTAATAAAAAATGGCTGCAAACCAATGGACATTGGTAAATATCCTGAGACTAAGACTTTATTTTTGATTGCCCCAGTTAACAGACCACCAGAGACAGAAACAGTCTGGGAAGTGAGCTCGATGGGAAAATTTAAGGTAAATAGACAAGAAAAAATAGCAGAAAATATTGTTTTTTGGGAGTTGGAAAAAATTAAATAGATTAGTGTTTAAGGATTTTTTTACCAGGATTATTTTCCTTCATCTGAACATTCCCTCTTTGAATGGTATCCGTAAGACTTTTATCTATAGAAAAATCATACTCGACAATACCAAAAGAAAATTTTGCTTCTGGACTCTGGTTTGAAATTAAGCGTTGAGAAAGTTTGTTTTCAACATCGCTAAAATTGGTATAGTCTTCAATTATAATTACAAATTCATCACCACCTTTACGGATGACTAGGTCTTCATTACGAACACTACTTTTAAGAATATTGGCAATATCTCGTATTAATTGATCACCATATATATCCCCTTTTAATTTATTTATAGCCCCTAGATTATCTGCATCACAAAAAGCAACTACAACAGGTTTTTTATTTCTAGCATTATCAAATCTTTTTATATAATCGTCTAAATAACGTCTATTGTAAAGACCAGTCAAAGAATC